>CAYMDI010000081.1:0-6059 GCA_964389165.1 uncultured Eubacteriales bacterium
CTTCAGTTTCCCAAGGTAGCTTGCAGATATCACAATCCCCTGTTCCACAGCAATGAGACGGAAGCCATTAATCAAGGTCTCTCTGCTGATAATCAGCAGGACAGACCAGGTAGGGATCACCCCTTCTGCTGTCAGCAGGATCAAGGCAGCAATCACAAGAACCTTGTCTGCGACAGGATCAAGGAAAGCACCAAGATTCGTAATCTCATTGCGCTTTCTGGCCAGATAGCCATCCAGGAAATCGGTAAAGGATGCCAGGATGAAAATCAGTGCGGAAAGCACAGTTGCAAGGCTTCCTGCCAGATAGTATACTGCCACAAAGACAGGAATCAGCAGCAGCCGGAATACGGTTATTTTTGTCGGCAAATTCATTAGTTCCTCCTACTCATGAAAAAAGGTAATCCGAATTACCTTTTCCTATTGCGATATTAAAGCTGTAATGATGATATACAGCAGGACCAGGATTGCTGCCACCAGCAGCACCAGAATCATCAGGCCAGCGCCGTTTTTCCCTCCCTGATCCATATCTAAGGGCCTTCTCGTCCGCATGGTGTTTTTGGCCTTGTTGATATTCCTTTCACTTTCCATCCGCCGGAGCTTCTGGGTATTAAAGCGTTCTTCTTCTTTCATCAGTTCTTCAAACTCCAGCATGATCTTTGCTGTGGGATAAGTGTCTTCCCCATGGGATTCCACTTGGTCTGTTCCCAGATCGCTGTCATTCAGGTTCAGTTCTCTGGCCAGCTCTTTCTTCAGGGCCAGCTCTTCCAGTTCTTTCTTGCTTCGCTGGATATAGGCTGAAATCTCATCCTCCCCTGCAGAATCCTCCATCGAAAGGCTGCGGATCCGTTCCAGGGTATCTTTTTGAGGGAGCTCCAGTTCGTGGAAAAGCTGGGCATCATCGTCCTCCTCGGGCTCCTCCTCTTCATACCTCAGTTCTTTTCCTGTGCCGATAAATTGACGGCCCCGATGACTGCGGTCATATCCATCCCGGATCCTGTCATAAGAGAGGATTAGCTCCGTGGGGGAAAGGTCATAAAGATCAGCAAGATTCTTAAGGAATCCTACTGTATAGACCCTGGCCGGAAGGTTTTCCAGATCTTCCTCTTCAAGGGCTGAGATGTAGTGGTCCTTGATTTTGGTGATGCTGGAAACCTCTTCCACGGAAAGATATTTCTTTGTCCTGTATGTCTTCAGGGTTTTTCCTAAATCACCCAATCCGACACCTCCTCTCAATTTGTTTCTGACCAGCCTCTAGAAAACCCCTCTGCAATCTGCAGTGCACAGGCTTCCAGATCATCTGTATCGAATATTCCTGCAAAAGGCCTTGCAGCCTTACGGTTCCTGTCATAAAGAGGATCGTAATATTCCTTCAGAAGGAAGGCTACCAAAGAAACCAGCTGCTTCTCTTTGTACTGCCTCGCCAGCTCTTCCACCACCTTATTCCCAAGGTGGTCCTTCAGACATGAAATGGCCCCCAGTATCTCGCTGCTGTTCTTTTCAAGAAAACCGCCATACTCCCTGATGATACGCCGGATCCGGAAATCCATCGATCCTTTGGCCAGGATGGCTTCTCCTTCGATCATTTTAGCATAAAATGAATCCGGAATATAGATTCTGCCGATTTTTTTACTCTCTCCCTCCACCAGGCAGCGCTGCTCCGGAAGTTCTCTCAGGGCTTGGAATAAAAGGGTGTCAAAACGCTTCTGGCTTGGCTGCGGTGCCAGTCCTACATGACCGAAGACAGAGCCCCGATGCCCAGCCAGGCCCTCCAGGTCGATAACAGGCAGATCCATGCTCTTCAGTTTCAGAAGAAGCTCTGTCTTCCCTGTACCAGTATGCCCGTATAGTGAGGTGACCTTCCATTCCGGTCCCTTGCTGAAGTAGTCCAGGACATATCTCCGATATGCCTTATATCCCCCTGTCAGACGATAGGCCTCTGTACTCTCCATGGCAAGAAAGGTTGCTGTTACCGCGCTTCGGTCCCCTCCTCTGGCACAATAGACCAAAAGCTTCCTGCCGGCTCCGGATTTCTTAAGATCATCCAGCGCCCTGAGCATTTCAGGCATCCTCTTGAGAATCAGATCCCTGGCAGCCCGTTTGGCTGCTCTGGCCCCCTCCTGCTTATATAGGGTGCCTGTATAAGCCCGCTCTTCATCTGAAAAGAGGGGAATGCTTGCAGCTCCTTCTATATGGTCTTCAAGATATTCACCGGGACTTCGGACATCTGCCAGAAGAAACGCCTGGGGATTTCTGTAATAGGCCTCTATATCCAGTTCTTTGAAATCGTACATAACGCCCTACTCTCCGAAGAAATTGCCGAAATTTTCCCAATTGCCTGTGACTTCCCGGCTCTTGGTGCCTCCAAAGGGGCCTACAAAGCCGATTTCCTCCAGCATATCAATCAGTCTGGCCGCTCTGCTATAGCCCACCCGCAGTTTGCGCTGCAGCATGGAAATAGATGCCTGGCCGCTTTCAAGCACCAGCCTGGCTGCTTCCTTCAGAAGCTCATCTTCATAGGGAGAAGCCTTCTGCTCCCCATCCTCCCCCTCCTCAGCTTCCAGGACTTCCGCTCCTCGCAGATATTCTGGCCTGCCCTGTTTCTTCAGGAATGCTGTAACCTCCAGAATCTCTTCTTCCGAAATGAATGCCCCCTGAATCCGCAGAAGCTTTCCACCCTTCTGGGTAAAGAGCATATCTCCTTTGCCCAGCAGCTTTTCAGCCCCAACCGTATCCAGAATGGTTCTGGCATCGATCTGAGAGAACACAGCAAATGCGATCCGCATGGGGATATTGGATTTGATATCTCCGGTAATGACCTGGACTGATGGGCGCTGGGTAGCGACAATCAGATGCAGGCCTGCCGCCCGGGCTTTCTGAGCCAGCCTGCAGATATAGGTCTCTACGTCAACAGGAGCAGCCATCATCAGATCGGCCAGCTCATCAATGATGATGACCACATAAGGCATCTTCTGATCCTGGGGAGCCTGTTCGTTAAATGTACGGATATCCCTGACACCATGATCAGAAAGCTGCTGGTAGCGCCGCTCCATTTCATTGACCATCCACTTCAGGGCGGCTGAGGCTTTTTTGGGTTCAGTAACCACAGGCGCAACGAGATGAGGTATGTCGTTGTAGATAGACAGCTCCACCTTTTTTGGGTCGATCAGGAGGAACTTCACCTCATCCGGCGTATATTTAAAAAGCAAACTGCAGATAATCGTATTAAGACAGACGCTCTTTCCGGAGCCTGTAGAACCGGCAATGAGAAGGTGGGGCATATCCGCCAGGCTAGTTGCTACCGTCCTGCCTGTCAGATCCTTGCCGATGCCCATGGTCAGGGCAGCTTCCGACTCCTTAAAGTGGCTGCTTAGAATGATTTCCTTAAAAGAAACAGGAGAGACTTTCTTGTTTGGCACTTCAAAGCCTACCGCAGATTTTCCGGGTATTGGGGCTTCAATACGCACACTGGTTGCTGCCAGGGCCAGCGCGATATCCTCTGAGAGATTCTGAATCTTGCTCACTTTCGTCCCCGGCTCCAGAACCGCCTCATAGCGGGTGATGGCAGGTCCGCAGCTTACGTCCTTCACATGAATGCTGATCCCGAAGCTCCGCAGGGTATCTTCCAGAAGCCTTGCTGTAGTCTCAAGCTCTGCTTTTTTGTTGTATTCCCGGTCTTTCTTCAGTGTAGCGAGAAGTGCTGGCGGAGGCAGGACCCAGCCCTTGGGGGCGGAACCCACCTTCCTTGCAGGTGCGGCATTGCTGGCTGGTGGTTTGAAAGCTTCTCTGGCCGGAACATGTTCCTCCTCCTGTTCCAGATGGCTGTGAGGCTGGAATTCCGGAAATTCTACTCCTTTGATATTCAGGGGATCCATCTTCCGCTCAGAAGGCTTCCTGCTGTCCTTCTTATCCTGGAAGGCTTCCTTTTCCAGCTGGGCATCTGCCAGAAAGCGGCTTTCATACTTTTTGGCCAGGGCTTCTTTTCTGCTGGTCCGGCGCTGCTCCCGGCCCTTGCGCTGAAGATCCTTCCGGATCTGCCTGTCTTCCTGAAGATCTGTCAGGACCTGGGCAGAATAATCCTTCAGTTTGTGTAGTGCAGCTATATTATTGACAAGGAAAGTCCCTCCCAGGGCGAAAAAGCTGAACATGACGATATAGATTCCCGGCTTCCCGAATGCCATATATATGGCATTTGAAAGGAAGGCTCCTGCCAGGCCCCCCCCCTTCGGTCACCATAGGCTGCCAGCAGGCTGTCCAGGGAGAGGGGCTGTATATAGCTGAGATGGAAGGCCAGAAAGATTCCCGAAAGAAACAGTCCGACTCCCACATAAAAGGACTTCCGGACCCTTTCCGGATCAAAAAGCCCATAAGCCCCTGTAAAGATCATAAACAGGGCCACCAGGATGAGAACATTCCCGAAAAGGCCCTGGAAGAGGCTCAGAAGGAAGCCCCCCAGGACGCCGAAGCTGCTCTCTTCTGGCATGAAAAAAGGCAACAGGAAAAAAACCCCTAAAGCGATATATGCGATTCCCGCTCCCAAGGATCGATCCTGCCCCTTTACAGCCGTCTTTTTTCTGGACTTCCCTGCCATATCTCACCCCTTTTTTATTTGGTTTTCATTATAACAGAGAAATGTACAACCTTCTATATTTACCCAGAATATTCTTGAAAAGCCTTAATCCCAGGAGGGTTTTATGCTATTATAGGAAGGTAATAACACAATATGAACAATGAAGATTCTTAGGAATGACGGAGGAGAGCCGATGGTTAAAAATCTCGTAAGCAGTCTTGGTATGGATCTGCTTTACTATTTCTATAAGAAAGACTATGATGCAGGGGCTTTGCACAAGCTGTTAAGCCATAGGCCTGAAATCAAGTTTGTCTCTCTTGTAGGAATTGACCTTGGTGGCAATGACACAGATGAAAAGATTCCTATCTCCCTGTTCCTTGAGGATATTGACGGCTTTATCCGCAATGGCATCCAGACTGACGGCTCCAGCGTCGTCCTGCCAGGAATCGCATCCTTAAACAACGGCAAGGTGGACATCATCCCCGATCAGGAAGTAAAGTGGTTTGTCGACTACAATTACGATAATCTGGATGCCCTTACAGGACGTCCTGTGGGCACCCTGAGGATCCCTTCCTTCCTCCGCCATAATGAGCAATTCATCGATTCCCGCTCCATTCTGAAGAAAGTCGACGCCCTGCTCCGGAAGGAGTCCCTGGAGCTCCTGGAGAAGCCGGGAGTGCGGGAAAGCCTTGGCATCGGAAATGAAATGGTGGAGGAGGTTTACCTCACAGCCGCAACAGAACTGGAGTTCTGGGTTAAGACCCCTGACAGCAACTCCGTCAAGGTTCAGGACCTCTCTACTTCCCAAGTCATGCAGGAGCAATACTGGAAGCGCACAAAGGGGACTGTGCGCACAGCCTTAGAACGTTCTCTGGCAATTCTGGACCGTTATGGGCTGGAAGCGGAAATGGGCCATAAGGAAGTCGGCGGCGTCAAAGCCAAACTCACAAGTGACGGGCACACCACTGACATTATGGAACAGTTGGAAATCGACTGGAAATATGACGGGGCCCTTCAGGCTGCAGACAACGAACTGCTGGCCAGGACCTTCGTGAAAGAGATTTTCCAGAATCATGGATTGGATGTATCCTTCAAGGCAAAACCCATCGAAGGGGTTGCCGGCAGCGGAGAGCATACCCATGTTGGCATTTCCTTAAAGCTTTCCAGCGGAGCCAGGGTCAACCTTTTCACCCCCATGGATATGACCCGGGAATTCCTTTCAGTTCCCGGCTGGGGTGCGATTATGGGGATCCTTCGGAACTATGAGGTTCTGAACCCATTTATCAGTGCCACGAATGATTCCCTTGAACGCCTGAAGCCAGGCTTTGAAGCCCCCGTTTCCATTGTCGCGTCCATCGGCCGGGACCTTGAGACTCCTTCCAGAAACAGAACTGTATTGCTGGGACTGATCCGGGATCTGGAAAGCCCCATGGCTACCCGTTTCGAAGTCCGTTCCCCCAATCCCCACACCAATGTCTACATCTGCCTGGCT
>CAYMDI010000082.1:0-6035 GCA_964389165.1 uncultured Eubacteriales bacterium
ATGGAAAAAAATAAGCTTCGGACCATGCTCTACCTGACATTGCTGGGTGTCATCAGTTTTGTGCTGATGTATCTTATGGAGATTCCCATCCTTCCAGCTGCGCCATATCTGAAATATGATCTGAGTGAGGTTGTAGCCATGGTAGGCGGCTTCCTCTTCGGGCCTTTGGCTGGCAGTGCAGTCATCCTGATCAAATCCGTCCTGTTCTTTCTTTCAGGAAAAGGAGCTTCTGGGTGGGTCGGCCTCCTGGCCAGTGCCCTTTCCGGATTTGCTTTGGTCTGGGGGACAGTCCTCCTTTACCGCATCAGAAAGTCATCCCTGATGATGTACCTGGGTATACCCCTGGGAATCCTTCTGATTACAGTGAGCATGACTCTTTTCAATTATTTCATCCTGCTGCCACTATATGGCATTCCTGCTGAAGAGGTGGCTCCTACACTGACTGCGGCCATCATCCCCTTCAATCTGATAAAGGGAGCAATCAGCACAGTGCTCTCCGTTGGGATATTCGGGTTGCTGCATAAGCGGATGGAGCATTACTTCAAAGGATAAAAGAACAGAGGGATAGTTCCGTTGAAAAACCACCTTTACGGTGGTTTTTTTATTATTTTAATGTATAATTATAAAAGAATAAGGAGGTTTCATGAGCTATATCTATCTTATCCGTCATGGCGAAACCACCTGGAATCTTGAAGAGCGGTTTCAAGGCACAACAGATACAGAACTCACGGACAAAGGGTATGAACAAGGGGCCCGTCTGGCAGACCGTCTTAAGAGGACGCCCTTCAATAACATTTTTACCAGTCCGCTGCAAAGGGCCAGGATTACAGCTTCTTTGATTGCAGCACCTCAGGAAACCCAGGCCAAGGAGGATGAAGACTTCCGGGAAATCAGCTTCGGAGCATGGGAAGGGATGACAACAAGGGAAATCCAAGCGGCCTATCCCTGGATGGATCAGTGGTTTGAGGATCCCGGAGCCTTCCAGATCCCCATGGGAGCTGTTATGGAAGAAGAGAAGGAACGGCTGAAAAGAAGGCTGAGAGAGATTGCTGAAGGCGGAGGCAATACAGCTATCATAAGCCATGCAGGCGTCATCCGCCTGAGTCTTCTCGGTGCGCTGGATCTGCCTCTTTCCTATTATTGGAGGTTTGTATTCGGCAACACTTCCATCAGCATTCTGGAATATCATCGGGGGGTCTTTCTCTTACGCTGCCTCAATGACACCTCCCATTTGTCGGGAAAATAAATCTGTGATACAATTGGAGTGTTTAGAATCGTCAGAATTATAGCAGGAACAAAGCGGGGGCTGATCCTCAAAACAAAAAAGGGGGAGACAACCCGTCCTACCCTGGACAGAATCCGGGAGAATCTATTCAATATAATCCGGGACAGGCTGCCGGAAGCAGCGGTGCTGGATCTTTTTGCCGGAAGCGGGGCGATTGGATTGGAGGCCCTTTCCAGAGGTGCAAAAGAAGCAGTGATGATTGAAAAGGATTCTGCGGCCTTTGCCATTCTCAAGGAAAACATCAGGAAGACTGATTTCCAGGAGTCTGGAAGAGCGATCCGGGGGGACTGCTTCCGCTATCTTCAGAACTGTAGCAGGGATTTTGATCTGATTTATGGCGATCCGCCATATGGACTGAAAGCCTACAGGCAGATTCTCGAGGCCATTGCGGCAGCTGAGGCGCTGAGGGTCGGAGGCCTGCTCATACTGGAGAGTCCCAAGGATGAGGAACTCCCCATGGAAACATTAGCTTATATTTGCAGCCGCAAGGCTGTATATGGGAATACAGCGATACACTTTTATCAACGAAAGTAGGAGGGCATGCCATGAACACACTGAAACTTATCGATTCCCTGGAGGAAATGCTTGAATCATCCAATAAGGTGCCGCTCACAGGCAATGTGATGGTGAAGCTGGATGAGACCCTTGATCTTATTAATGAAATCAGGGATTCCTTCCAGGAGGAAGTGAAAAAAGCACGGCAGATTGTCCGGGAACGGGAACAGATGATCGAGAGCGCGAAACGGGAAGCGGATATGATCATCAAAGGGGTAGAAGCGAATATTGAGAATATGATCAGCGATACTGCTGTGAAGAAGAAAGCAGAGCAACGGGCTCAGGAGCTGGAAGAGGATGCTGCTAAACGGGCCGGACAGCTGATCAGCCAGAGTGAGAATTACTCTGAAGAGATGCTGAATACCCTGGACAACTATATCAACAAATGCCTGGTCAATATAAAAGAGGCCAAGCGCCAGCTCAATGCTGTGAAAGTTAAAAAGAATCAGTAGCCTGATCTATTTTGCTATACATGACATAAATTGACAGAACAGGGGATTTTCATGAAGGTATTAGTCTTAAATTCCGGAAGCTCATCCATTAAATACCAGCTACTCAATATGGAGGATGAAAGTGTTATCGCAAAGGGTCTGATCGAAAAAATCGGATTTCCTGAAAGCAGCGTTACCTATGAGAATAACGAATGCGTGAAGTTCAAGTTCAACCGGGTTGTCAAGGATCATATGTCCGGCATCCAGGTTCTTCTTGAGACGCTATTAGACAAGGATAATGGCGTCATTGAAAACATAGAGGAAATTACAGGCGTTGGCCATCGGGTAGCCCAAGGGTCGACCTATTTTACGGATGCGGTCCTTGTGGACGATGATGTGAAACACAAAATCGAACGGACCTGTGAAATCGCCCCTCTCCATAACCCCCCACAGTTCAAGGGGATTCTGGCTATTGAGAAGATCCTTCCAGGGGTTCCCAATGTAGCTTCCTTTGATACGGTATTCCATAAAGGCATACCGGATCATATCTCTACCTATGGGCTTCCCTATGAATGGCTGGAGAAATACAATGTGAGAAAATACGGCTTTCATGGTCTGTCCTATAATTACGTGACTAGAAGAGCTGGTGAAATCTTCCACACAGATTGGAAACAGATGAAGATTATTACCTGCCATCTGGGCAATGGGGCAAGTGTGGCCGCTGTAAAAAATGGCGAAACGGTAGATACGACAATGGGATTCACCCCCTTGCAGGGTCTTGTGATGGGAACCAGGTGCGGGGATATCGATCCGGCCATCATCCCCTTTATCATGAAAAGGGAGAATTACACAATCGAGGAAATCGCCGATGTCATGAATAAGAAAAGCGGGGTTCTTGGCGTCTCCGGACTTTCCAGCGACTTCCGGGATCTGGAAATGGCTGCAGACAAGGGAAATGAACGGGCTCAGCTTGCTTTGAAAATGTTCATTTATCGGGTCAAGTTCTATATTGGGGCCTATATCGCGGTGCTTAATGGCATCGATGCCTTGATCTTTACTGGGGGAATCGGTGAGAATTCCATCCGCATGAGGCATGCCATCTGCAAGGATCTGGAAGATCTTGGGATTGCTATCGATCTGGAACAGAATGACTTCAAAGGTCAGGAACGGATTATCTCCAATGTGAACTCCAAGGTCAAGGTACTGGTCATCCCCACCAATGAGGAACTGGTTATCGCCAGAGACGTAAAAAGAATCATAACTTCGTAATTACATCTTGAAATATTTCCCGAAACAGATATAATTATATAGTGTAGCGAAGCAAGCTGCAGCTATGATTACAGTATTTATTTTCACCTCAGAGCTCTTCCCAGGAAGGCTACAGCGGGTAAGATAGATAGTCAGAGAGGAGGAGTAAGACGTGGGAGTACCCAAAAGACGGCAGGGAAAAGCAAGAACCAACAAGCGTCGTGCGACATGGCTTAAAATGGATGCGCCAGCATTAGCCGAATGTCCGCAATGCCATGAACTGAAAGAGCCCCATAAAGCTTGTCCAACTTGTGGCTATTACAAAGGAAAAGCGGTTATCGCAATCAAAGAGAACTAGGTCCTTGATGAAGAGCTGGCACTGCCGGCTCTTTTTTAAACCCTCTATAGATGGACAGGTAAATAACATGTTAGAGAAAATCAATTCCCCGGAAGATCTGAAAGCCATTCCTGAAAAGGACCTCCCGCTTTTGTGCCAGGAAATCAGGGCACGGATTACTGATGTAGTGCGTCAGAACGGAGGCCACCTTGCATCCAATCTTGGAGCTGTAGAGCTTACAGTCGCACAGCATAGGATCTTCTCCTCACCAAGAGACAAAATCATTTTTGATGTAGGGCATCAGTCATACACCCACAAGCTTCTTACCGGACGGTATGAGGCCTTTTCCAGTATCCGAAGGTATAAAGGGATCAGCGGATTTCCCAAGCTGGAGGAAAGCCCTCACGATATTTTCGATACCGGGCATAGCAGTACCTCCATTTCGGCAGCTTTGGGCATTGCAGCAGCCCGGGATCTGCAAGGGGATTCCTATGATGTGATTGCCAACATCGGAGATGGCGCCCTGACTGGGGGCATGGCTCTGGAAGCCTTGAATCATCTCGGGCATATGGGGGCTAAGATCATCATCATCCTGAACGATAATGAGATGTCAATCTCAGCACCGGTAGGAGCGATAGCGAAGCAGCTTACCAGAATCAGTTCAGGCAGCGCATATCGGAACTTGAAATACAGAATCACCACGATCCTGGTCAAGAGTGCAGCAGGACGCCGTTTCCGCAGGGTTCTGAGTCGGGTTAAAAGCCTGATCAAGCATCTCTTTTCCACGAAAGGGGCATTCTTTGAACACTTCGGGCTTACCTATCTGGGACCCTATGACGGGCATGATATCATAGGCCTGGAAGAGGCCCTGCGGCTGGCCCGTAAGACAGACCGTCCGACCTTGGTTCATGTAATCACAAAAAAAGGCAAAGGCAATGAAGAGGCTGAATTCAATCCTGAGAAATTTCACGGCGTCAGCCCTTCCGGCAAAGGCCGGGCGCAGTCTTTTACAGAAGTTTTCGGCTCCTATCTTTTAAAAAAGGGGAAGGAAGATCAGAGAATCACGGCAATCACTGCTGCGATGTGTACAGGAACAGGCATGGATGCTTTCCGGGAAGCCCTGCCTGAGCGCTTCTTTGATGTCAGCATCGCAGAACAGCATGGGCTTACTTTTGCAGCAGGACAAGCAGCGAATGGGCTACGGCCTGTAATCTCGATTTATGCCACATTCATGCAGCGGGGTGTTGATCAGGTCATTCATGATATTGCCATGCAGAAACTTCCTGTAGTCATGATTCTGGACCGAGCCGGTCTGGTGGGTGAGGATGGAGAGACCCATCATGGCGTCTTCGATATCGCATTGTTCTCCAACATTCCGAATCTTACGATGATGGAACCCCAGAATGCTTCGGAATTACAGCTGATGATGGATTATGCCCTGGCCCAGAGCGGTCCGGTGATGATTCGCTTCCCCAAGGGTTCTGCTGAAGAGGAAGCACAGCAGCCAGCGCCTTTGGAGCTTGGCTGGGGTATCTGTCTCAGGAAGATGCAGGGGAGCACAATCGCTATCGTTGCTCTTGGTGCGGAAATCAGCACTGGAAGAAAACTGGGGGAAATCCTGGAAAGAGATGGGATTATCTCAGATCTGTACCAAGGTCGCTTCATCAGCCCTCTTTCCCAAGGCTTCCTGGAGATTCTGGAGGGTTATGAGACCGTAATCACCCTGGAAAATCATGTGGAACGTGGCGGATACGGAACAAAGCTAAGAGCCCTTCTGAATAAACCTGCTGTGCTGGCATACGGCTTGCCCAACCGCTATATCAGCCACGGATCCATTCCACAGCTCCGGGAGGAGTCAGGACTGACTCCAGAGGCACTTCGCCAGCGGATCAGGGAGGATCTTGGTGTCTAAAGTGCGTCTGGATCAGCTTCTTATGGATCAGGGGCTTGCAGAGACACGGAGCAGGGCCCGTGCAGAGATTATGGCAGGGAATGTCCTGGTGGAAGGGGAGAAAATCCTCAAGGCAGGTACCATGTTCCCGGAGGGGACCCTGCCTGTCCTCATAAAGAAAGACTTTCCCTATGTCAGCAGAGGAGCCTTGAAGCTCAAGGAGGCCTTCCGCGTCTTCCCTCTCCAGGGGAAGGACAAAGTATGCCTGGATATCGGATCTTCAACAGG
>CAYMDI010000083.1:0-6018 GCA_964389165.1 uncultured Eubacteriales bacterium
AAGAAGGTCTTTTTTTATGGGTGAATGATGATATAATGTGATATAATATAAAAAATCGCCAGTATGACCGTTTGAAAGGAGGATTTCATGAAATTCACACAAGTGGGTAAAAGCGTGGAACGATGGGACGCCGTTGCGAAAGTGACGGGGAAAGCAAATTATACTGGTGACATACCGCAAAAAGAACTTCTTTACGGGAAGGTCTGCAGAGCGAAAATCGCGCATGGCCTGGTCAAGAATATTGACCTGCGGGACGCTCTCATGGTACCTGGGGTTGTGAAAATTCTCACAGCTGACGATGTGCCGGACCATAAATTCCCCACAGCAGGACACCCCTACAGTCTGGATCCCAAGCTGGCCGATAAGGCCGACAGGAGCATCCTGACAAACCGGGTCCGCCTATATGGTGATGAAATCGCTGCAGTCATCGCAGAAAGCGAACTGGCCGCAGAGATTGCCGTGTCAAAAATCAAGGTTGAATATGAAGAGTGGGACTTCTATCTCACTCCTGAAGAAGCCCTGAAGGAAGGGGCCCGGGAGATCCATGACGGCACCGGGAATATCATCGCCTCTTCTGAAGTGACCCTGGGAGACCTGGAACAGGGCTTCCGGGAAGCAGCCCATATCATGGAAGAGGAATTCTCCACCCAGACAGTCCAGCACTGCCAGATGGAGAACCAGATCGCCTATGCCTATAAAGATGTAGATAATCGCTGGGTCTGTGTGAGCTCCACCCAGATCCCCCATATCTGCCGCAGGGTGCTGGGGCAGGCATTCAATATGCCCTGGGGCCGCTTCCGGGTTATCAAGCCCTTCATCGGGGGAGGCTTCGGGAACAAGCAGGATATCACCATCGAACCCCTGACTGTGGCTATGTCCATGGCTGTCGGGGGCCGTCCGGTGATGCTGGATCTGACCAGGGAGGAAGTCCTGGCCTGGACCCGTGTCCGTCATGCTATTGCCTACAAGGTGCGCATGGGCATGGATCAGGAAGGCCGGATTACCGCTATGGACATCAGCGCAGTCTCCAATAACGGAGCCTATGCCTCCCATGGCCATGCCGTGGTCGCCAAGGGAGCGGGGATGTCCACAGGGATCTACCGCATCCCCAACTACAGATATGAAGCGAAAACAGTATATACAAACACTGCAGCAGCAGGAGCCATGCGGGGCTATGGGGTTCCGCAGATCACCTACTGCCTGGAAGTGATGATGGACAAAGCCCAGCGGGTGACAGGACTGGATCCCTTCACCCTGCGTCAGCGGAACATGACAGCTGCAGGAGAGATGAACCCCGTACTCCACATGGTGGCCCATTCCAATGCCCTGGATGCCTGCCTGGAGCGGGGCCGGAAGGCCTTCCGCTGGGATGAGCGCCGGGCTGCCATCGACAAGATGGAACAGGGTGAATACAAGAGAGGTCTGGGCCTTGCCGCCTTCATCTATACCTCCGGAACCTATCCCAAAGGTCTGGAAGCTGCCGGCTGCCGGCTGATCCTCAACCAGGACGGAAGCGTGAAGATGATGGTGGGAGCCACGGAAATCGGACAGGGCTCCGATACAGCCTTCAGCCAGATTGTAGCGGAGACCCTGGGCATTGACTATAAGGATGTGATCCAGGATAAGGTGACTGACACGGATATCGCCCCCTTCGATACAGGAGCCTATGCCTCCCGACAGACCTATGTCACAGGGCTGGCTGTGCGCCGGGCAGCAGAGGAGCTGAAGGAAAAGATTCTGGAGGCCGCCTATCTCTTCAATGAAGAGGGGAATAGGCTGCGGCCGGGTGAGATGGAAATCGTGGATGGGGTGATCCGGGGCAAGGAGAATGGACGCCTGGTTATGACCCTGGGAGACCTGGCCCTGAAGACCTACTATGATCTGAACCACGGGGAATGCCTTACCGCAGACGTTTCCAACAAGTGCCTGAATAATGCCTACCCCTTCGGGGTGACCCTCACAGAAGTAGAGGTGGACACCCGCACAGGGAAGGTGGAGATTGTGGATATCCTGAATGTCCATGACTCCGGCACCATCATCAACCCCCTCCTGGCAGAAGGCCAGGTAGAAGGCGGGATGTCCATGGGCATCGCCTATGGCCTGGGGGAAGAGCTGAAGTACGATGCTAAAACAGGCAAGCCCCTGAACAACAACTTGCTGGACTATAAGATGCCGACCTTTATGGATGTTCCTGACCTGGGTGTAGAATTCGTGGAAAGCTATGACCCCACCGGGGCCTACGGCAACAAATCCCTGGGAGAGCCTCCTACCTGCAGTCCCGCACCGGCTTTGCGCAACGCAATCGTCGATGCCATCGGGGTGGAAATCATGTCCATTCCTGTCACGCCGGAGAAAATCATTGCGGCCCTGGCAGGGGAAAAGAAAGGGGAGGTGTAGGAAATGTATCAGATTAAAGGATATACAGAAGCCCAGACCCTCCAGGAAGCCATTGCGGCCCTGGCTGGGAATGAGAATAGTCAGATCATCGCCGGGGGCACAGACGTCCTCATCAAGACCAGAGAGCGCAAAGGCGGCTTTACAGACAGGGAGCTGGTGGGGATCATGAGGATCCCTGAGCTTCAGGGGATCGTGGAAGATGGGGAGGGAATCCTCATCGGAGCCACCAGCAGCTTTACGGAAGTAGAGGAAAGCCCGGTCATCCGCAAGCATATCCCCTCCCTGGCTACAGCAGTAGGGAGCGTTGGAGGGCCTCAGATCCGGAATATGGGCACTATCGGAGGGAATGTGGCCAATGGCGCCACCTCTGCGGACAGCGCCTCCACTCTTTTCGCTATGGATGCCATCCTTGTGATTCAGGGACCGGAAGGCAAGCGGGAAGTGCCCATCGGGGAATTCTACATGGGTCCCGGGAAAGTCGATCTGAAAAAGGGAGAGATCCTTACCCATATCCGCATTCCCAAGGGATGCTACGAAGGATATAAGGGCCACTATATCAAGTTCAGCCAGCGCAAAGCCATGGACATCGCCACCTTGGGATGCTCTGTGATGGTCCGGGAAGCCGGAGGGGTCATTGAAGATCTGAAGATCGCCTTCGGGGTGGCAGGACCCACGCCGGTCCGGGCCTTTGAGGCAGAAGCCTATGGGAAGGGCAAGCCGGTGACGGAAGAGACCCTTGCTGTGATTGGAGAAAAATGTCTGGAGAATGCCAGCGCCAGGGATTCCTGGCGGGCCTCCAAAGCCTTCCGGGAGCAGCTGATCCGAGAACTTCCGAAAAGAGCTGTAAAAATCGCTTTGGGAGGGAACGATCATGCTTAAGAACATACATGTTACTGTAAACGGAAGAGAAATGGACCTGCAGGTGGATGTCCGGGAATCCTTGTTGGATGTCCTGCGGAACCGCCTGCACCTCACAGGCACCAAGCAGGGGTGCGGCGTGGGAGAGTGCGGCGCCTGCGCCGTCCTCGTTGACGGACATACTATGGATTCCTGCATCTACCTGGCAGTTTGGGCTGACGGGAAGAACATCACTACGGTTGAGGGGCTCAGCGCTCCTGATGGTAGCCTGTCGGACATCCAGCGCAATTATGTGGATAAGGGCGCTGTCCAGTGCGGCTTCTGCACCCCCGGTTTTGTTGTTTCCACCACAGCTCTTCTCAATAAGAACAGCAATCCCTCTAAGGAAGAGATCCGCAGGGGATTGTCTGGAAATCTCTGCCGCTGCACTGGCTATCAGAAGATTCTGGAAGCAGTTGAAGCGACAGTCGAACAGAGGAGGAATAAGGAGAAATGATCAACACAACGTTTACCGTAAACGGTAAGGTCTACACGACTGAGGTGGATGAAACCCAGTCCCTGCTGACCTACCTGCGGGAAGAACTGCACCTCTACGGCACCAAGAACGGCTGTAGCGGGAAGGGACAATGCGGCGCCTGCACAGTCATCTTCAACGGCGAGTCCAAACGGGCCTGTACCGTGAAGATGGCCAAGGTGGAAGGCGCTGTCATCGAGACAATCGAGAACCTCTCAAAAGGCGGGGAACTGCACCCTGTCCAGGCTGGCTTCGTGAATACAGGAGCTATCCAGTGCGGGTTCTGCACACCGGGGATGATCATGTCCGCCAAGGCCCTGTTGGACAAGAACAACAACCCCACAGACCAGGAAATCCAGACCGCGCTGAAAACCAATATCTGCCGCTGCACTGGCTATGTAGCCATTAAGGATGCTGTGCGGATGGCCGGGAAGATCATGCGTGGAGAAGCGGTGGAATATCTGCCTGCGGATGGTACGGTAGGGACCAGCGTTTTGAGTAAGGATGTCGTCCAGAAAGCTATGGGCCTGCCCATTTTTGCGGAAGACCGGGAATTCCCCGGGATGATCTACGGGAAGGTGAAATACACAGACCACCCCTCCGCTATTGTGAAGAAAATCAACGTGGAGAAAGCCCTGGCTGTGCCTGGGGTGATCCGGGTCCTCCGGGGCAAGGATATCCCCGGAAGGAAGACCTATGGCCTTCTGAACCCCCATCAGCCCATTATGGTGGAGGAAGGGGAGCGCATCCGGTATATCGGGGATCCCATTGTCACAGTGCTTGCAGAAAACCTGAAAGCTGCGGAAGAAGCAGCCAAACTGGTTGAAGTGGAATATGAGGTCCTGCCTGGAGTCTATTCTGTGGCAGAGGCCCTGAAAGAAGACCGGGCCTCTATCTGGAACAAGGAGGATATCTCCTCCCACACCAAGATCCGCCGGGGAGATACAGACAAAGCTTTTGAAGAGTGCGATGTCATCGTGGAAGGGGACTTCTATGTGCCCCGGATCGAACATGCCTATATGGAAATCGAATCCTGTGTGACCAACATGGACAAGGATGGCGCCATTCATGTCTTCATGTCTCACCAGGGGGCTTATGACATGAGGAACATGTTCCTCCAGAGCCTGGCCCTGCCTGAAGACAAGGTCATTATGGACACCTGCCCCACAGGGGGAGGTTTCGGTGGGAAAGAAGAGCCCACCATCCATATCCATTGCGCTTTGGCTACCCTCCTGACAGGGAAGCCCTGCAAAATCGTCATGACCAGGGAAGAGTCCATGATGGTCTCCACCAAGCGTCATGCTGAAATCATGCACATGAAATACGGGGCCAAAAAGGATGGTACCTTCCATGCCTTCCGGGGACGGGCAGACGTGGAAAGCGGCGCCTATGACTCTCTGAGCGGACCTGTTGTCTTCCGTTCCGGGGTGGTCATGAACGGTCCTTATGCCGTACCCTATGCTCACACAGACAGTATCGGACACTATACAAACCTGTCACCCGGAGGAGCCTTCCGGGGCTTTGGCAGCACCCAGGTGACCTTCGGTGCGGAGATCCTCATTGATGAGATGGCCCGGAAACTGGGACTGGATCCCTTTGAAATCCGGATGATCAATGCCCTGGAAGATGGCAAAGAAGGAATTACAGGACAGACCATGGGTACAGGCATCGGCCTGAAGAAAAGCCTGGAAAAAGTCCGGGAACAGCTGGAGAAGGTTAAAGATCAGTACAAACCCAGCGCCCCCGGGAAGAAGATCGGCATCGGCATCGCTTCCAGCTTTAAGAACGTAGGGATCGGCATCGGCCTCCACGACGGAGCCGGGGCGAAGATGGAACTGAAGGCTGACGGGACCGTCATGCTGAAGCATGGGGCCGCCAACCTGGGACAGGGGCCGGATACCACCATGGCCCTGATTGCCGCAACCGCTTCCGGAGTGCCTTACAGCAAAATCGAGGTCCTGAACAACATGACCCCTGAATGCCCCAATGGGGAAGAGACCACAGCCTCCCGGCAGACCTTCGTTTCCGGAAATGCCTGCAAATTCGCCGGAGAGCTTTTTAAAGAAGAGCTGCTGAAGCGGATTACCGCGGCTTATGGCGTAGATGCAGGGGCGGTTGTCCTGGATGCTGATGGATTCAAGGCCGGTTCCGCTTCCGGAAGCTATAAGGAGCTGGCTGATAAAATCGGCAGCTTCGAGGTGGAGTATGAGTACATTCCGCCACAGACCAGTGCTCTGAATATCGATAAT
>CAYMDI010000084.1:0-5939 GCA_964389165.1 uncultured Eubacteriales bacterium
GGATGGCGTCAGTGACAGGGATTATGTGGTGGAGCTTCTTTCCGCCATGTCCCTGATCATGGTCCATCTCAGCCGCCTGTCAGAAGAGATCATCCTCTGGAGCAGTGATGAGTTCCGCTTTATCACCCTGGATGACGCCTATTCTACAGGCTCCTCCATTATGCCCCAGAAGAAGAACCCGGATGTGGCCGAACTGGCCCGGGGGAAAAGCGGACGGGTCTTCGGCCATCTTATGGGCAGCCTGACCATGCTCAAGGGACTGCCGCTGGCCTACAATAAGGATATGCAGGAAGATAAGGAAGCCTTTTTCGATGCCTTGGATACGGTGAAGAAGAGCCTTCTCATCTATCCTCCCATGCTCCTGACAATGAAAGTGAACAGAGAAGTCATGGCCAGAGGGGCCGCCGGGGGCTTTACCAATGCCACAGATGCGGCGGATTACCTGGCAAAGAAAGGGCTGCCCTTCCGGGAGGCCCATGAGGTCATCGGCAGGATGGTGGCCCAGGCCCTGGATCAGGGCAAGGCCCTGGAAGAATTCACCCTGGCTGAGTTCCAGGGCTTCTCCCCCCTTTTTCAAGAGGATATTTACGAGGCCATCAGCCTCCTGACCTGCGTCAACGGACGGAAGGTCCCAGGGGGGCCTGCTACAGACCGGGTGCTGGAGCATGTCCGGGAACTGAAAATCTGGCTGAAGGAGGCACGTGATGGAAGAAATCGTCGTTAAGGGGGGGAATCCCCTGCATGGGACTATCCAGATCAAGGGCTCTAAAAACTCCATTCTGCCCATTCTGGCCGCATCCATTCTGGCGGATACGGGAAAATCTGTCATCCATGATGTCCCTCATCTTACTGATGTGGAGAACCTGATCGATATCATCCGCCATCTTGGGGTGGATATCCAGGAAGATAGCAGAGCCAATACCCTGACCATCGATGCCACGGAAATGCACCGCTATGATGCGACACTGGACTGCGTCAGCGAGCTCCGGGCCTCCCTTTTCCTCCTGGGCCCCATTCTGGCCCGCTTCGGCTTCAGCGAGATGAGCCAGCCGGGAGGCTGTGCCATCGGTATCCGTCCCATTGATCTCCACCTGAAAGGGCTGGAGGCCATGGGGGTGGAATTCCAGCAGAGCCATGGGGTGATCAAGGGAAGGGTGGAGCGTCTGCAAGGGGCGAAGATCTACCTGGACTTCCCCAGCGTGGGCGCCACGGAAAACCTGATGATGGCCGCCTGCCTGGCCGAAGGGCTTACGGTGATTGAAAACGTAGCGGAAGAGCCGGAGATTGTGGATCTGGCCAACTACCTGAATAACATGGGGGCTAAAATCACAGGGGCGGGGACCAATGTCATCCGCATCCGGGGGGTGCAGTCCCTTCATGGCACACAGCACACGGTGATTCCTGACCGTATTGAGGCAGGAACCTATATGATCGCTGTGGGTGCCGCCGGCGGGGATGTCCTTATTGAGAACGTCATTGCAGACCACCTCCTTCCGGTCATCGCTAAGCTGAAGGAAGCAGGGGTGACTGTGGAAGAGGAAGCAGAGGGCCTCCGGGTGCGCTCCAAGGGGAGCCGCTTCTGCAAAGGCGTCTATATCAAGACCATGCCCTATCCCGGCTTTCCCACAGACATGCAGGCCCAGATGCTGGCCATGCTCCTGTGCGCTACCAGCCGCTCCTATGTTTCCGAAACCATCTTCGAACGGCGCTTCCAGCATATTGAAGAGTTCCGGAAAATGGGTGCGGATATCATCATGGCGGGGAATACGGTGGCCCTTACAGGGGTGGGGCAGATTTACGGTACAAGCGTCCAGGCTACGGACCTCCGGGCTGGTGCGGCCCTGGTCATCGCCGGACTGTATGGAGAAGGGGAGACCCGGGTAGGGAATGTCCACTTCATCGATCGGGGCTATGACGGGCTGGTGGAGAACCTCTCCTCTTTAGGGGCGGATATCCGCAGAGTCCGGCGATAGATTTGACCAATCAGGGGAATTCCTGTAAAATCCCTTAGTAGCGCTGCAGCAAGAATGAAGTAGGAGTAGATTATGGGCCGAGCAGAACGGAATCATGGCATAGGCAAGTCCGGGGATAAGAGACAAGCCCCCAAAATGGATGAGGTTCTTGGAAAACAAGCCAGAAAAGCAAAAGGTTCCAGGAAGAAGGAGTCCTCCTCCAAAGAGGGCCGAAGGAAGAAGACTGTCCGTAAGGCAGGGCCTCTCACGAAGGTTCTGGCTGCTTTGCTTATCCTTGGCATTCTGGCGGGGGGAGGCTCCCTGGCCTGGCAGTTCCTCCATTCCGGATTCGGGGGAGGGCTCATCTCCTTCGGAAAAAGCAGCCAGGAGTTTGACGATGGGGAAGTGACCATCCTGATGCTGGGCTCCGATGAGCGGGAGCTGGAGGAAGCCTCCCGGGCCGATACAATCCTGGTTGGACGTTTTAACTTCAAGGAAGGCTGGGTGCGGATCATCTCCATCCCCAGAGATACCCGGGTGAAGATTCCCGGCTACAAGGACAACAAGATCAATGCGGCCTATGCCCTGGGAGGAGAGCCTCTTCTGGAGGAGACTATCGAGGGCTTCTACGATATAGAGATCGACCGCTACATGGCCATCAACTTCTTCACCTTCCAGGAAGCTGTGGAGAAACTGGGGGGTGTGACTGTGGTGATGGACAAGCCCCTGAAGGACAAGGACTGGGGCTTAGACCTCCAGGCCGGCCCCAACCTCCTGACGGGGGAAGTGGCTCTCAACTTTGTGCGCTTCCGGGGAACCCCCACGGCAGATCTGGGAAGGATCGGAAGGCAGCAGCTCTTCCTCAAGGCCCTGGCCTCGGATATCAAGAACAAGGCCAATGTCTTTGAACAGGCGGATATCATTTCCGGGATGTTCTCGGAGCTCAGCACGAACTTAAGCCTCAATGAGCTCTTCTATATGTTCAACAGCTACAAGAAGCTGGATGACTTCCATATCAGCACCTGGATGTCCGCAGGAGAACCCAAGACAATCGATGGGGTTTCCTATGTGCTTCCGGTAAGCGGCATTGTTAAGGATGCTCAGGGCTTCCTCAACGGGTTACTGGTGGTTCTGGCTGATGAGGAAGGGGGAATCTTCCCCGAGCTGGTCTCCCTGGAGGAGAAGGCTGAAGCGGATCGGGAAGCGGCGGAAAAGGCCGCGGAGGAGTTCCGGAAAGGTAGCAGCACCTGATTCCCGGAAACAGCGGAAAATACGGAAGGCAAGGCTTGGCCTTGCCTTTTTATTTGCCGTTCTTTTTGATATAATATTTCACAGTATGACTGAGGAGGAGATTATGAAATACATCGTGGTACTCATTGATGGAGCCGGGGATGACCGTCAGGAGTCCCTGGGCGGAAGGACCCCCCTGATGGCTGCGGATATGCCCACGGTGCGCCTGCTGGAAAAAAGAGCCCAGATCGGCTTGGTGAAGACCGTGCCTGATGGCATGACTCCCGGCAGCGATATCGCCAATCTCAGCGTCATGGGCTATGATCCCAGGATCTACCATACGGGACGCTCTCCCCTGGAAGCTCTGTCCATCGGGCTGGATATGAAGGAAGAGGACGTTTCCCTGCGCATGAATCTGGTGACCCTGAAGGGGGATGGGGACTTTTCGGAACTGGTCATGGCGGATTACAGCGGGGGAGAGATTTCCTCTGAAGAAAGCGCCATCCTGGTAGAAGCTCTGGCAGCAGCCTGGGCTGGAGAAGCGGGCTTTGAAATCCATCACGGGGTAAGCTACCGCCACATCTATCTCTGGCACCAGGGCTCCCTGGATGTCCGCCTCACCCCTCCCCACAACATCACAGGGGAAGTAATCAGCAGCTATCTTCCGGAAGGGGCCAATTCGGATTTCTTCCGGGCCTTCCTGAAAAAAGGTTATGAGATCCTCCGGAACCATCCGGTGAATCTGGAACGGATCGCCCAGGGCAAGGCTCCTGCCAACTGCCCCTGGCTCTGGGGAGAGGGGAAGAAGCCCCGGATGGAGGACTTCCGCAAACTCAACGGGCTTTCCGGCGGGGTGATCAGCGCCGTAGACCTGCTCCGGGGAATGGCCAGAGGTGCCGGAATGGCGGTCATCCCTGTGGAAGGGGCGACAGGAACGATCCACACCAATTTCAAAGGCAAGGGAGAGGAAGGCCTGAAGGCTCTGAAGGAAGGGCTGGATTACCTTTATGTCCACCTGGAGGCCCCTGACGAATGCGGCCACCAGCGGGATGCGGACTGCAAAGTCCGTTCTCTGGAGCTTATCGACCGCCATATCCTCAAGACTCTTACGGAAGGCCTGGCCGGGGAGGACTACCGCCTCCTTCTGGTCCCGGATCACCGGACTCCTATTGCAACAGGGAAGCATGACGCTGTGCCGGTCCCTTACCTCCTCTATGATTCCAGAAAGGATCTGGGACAGGGGCTTACCTATGATGAAGCAGCAGCGACAGGAGGGATTCCTGTGGATTCCGGGGTCTCCCTGCACCGCCTGCTTCTTGAAAAAGAGGTTTCCAGATGATATATTTAAGGATATTATCCAGATGACCAGGGTCCGGATCCGCCTCACTACCTTCGGGGAGACCAAAAGCTATCCGGGCCTTCTTATGGAGGAATCCCCCGGCCTTCTCCTGCGCTATGAGGATGAGGAAGGCTGCCTGACGGAATTCTACCTGCACCAGGAAATGGCGGAGATCCGCCGGCCTTCGGGGATTATGACCTTCTGCCCCGGGAAGGAAGGGGAATTCCCCTTTGAGACCCCCTACGGCACATTGATGTTCCGGCTGAAGACCCTCTATCTTGCCGTGGAAGAAGGGGCTGGAGAGATCCGCTACCTCCTCATGGATGAGGCCGGAGATACTGTGGGGGAAAACGTCATCCACCTGATATATGAAAAGGAGACAGACATTGGGAATCATCATTGATCTGGAGCAGCAGCTCCGGGATACCTGGGAAGCAGCGCTGGCAAAAGGCCAGGAAGCAGGGCTCCTCAAGGCCCGGGAAATCCCGGCCTTTGTCCTGGAAGTCCCCAAGGAGAAGAAGAACGGGGATTACGCCACCAACCTGGCCATGATGCTGGCCAAGGGAGAAGGGAAGCCGCCCCGTGAGGTCGCTGCCCTCCTGAAGGACCTGTTCCTCCAGGAAGACCGGAAAGGCCGGGTCCGGGAGATCGAAATCGCCGGGCCGGGCTTCATCAACCTCTTTCTGGATGAAGGCTATCTGGGAGAGATCATCCTGGAGGCTCTGGAGCAGAAGCAGGGCTATGGGAAGAATCAGTCCATGTCCCAGGAACGGATCAATCTGGAGTTCGTCAGCGCCAACCCCACGGGCCTCCTCCACATGGGGAATGCCAGGGGTGCGGCTATCGGGGACACCCTGGCCAATGTCTTCCGGGCTCTTGGGGCTTCCGTCACGAAAGAATACTATATCAATGATGCCGGGAACCAGATCGAGAATTTCGGCAAGTCCCTGAATGCCAGGTACCGCCAGGCTCTGGGGGAGGAGGATGTGGCCTTTCCGGAGGATGGATACCATGGTGCGGACATCCTGGAAACGGTGCAGGGATATATCTCCCGCTTCGGCACGGGCCTCATGGAGAAGTCTACAGAAGAGCGGACCCAGACTCTTGTCAAGTATGCCCTGGAGGAGAAGCTGGAGCATATCGCCATTAATCTCCGGCGCTTCGGCCTGGAGTATGATGTCTGGTACAGGGAAAGCACAGTCCATGAAAGCGGGGCTGTAGACCGGACCCTGGGCAGCCTCCGGGAAAAGGGCTTCCTTTATGAGAAGGAAGGTGCTGTGTGGATGAAGACCACGGCCCTGGGGGAGGAAAAGGATGAGGTCCTGGTCCGGAACAACGGGCACCCCACCTATTATGCTGCAGATATCGCCTACCATAAGGATAAGTTCGACAGGGGCTTTACCCGTCTGATCAATATC
>CAYMDI010000085.1:0-5860 GCA_964389165.1 uncultured Eubacteriales bacterium
CCCTGCTCCTCCGCCAGGGTCTTTGGCACGGCAACTGAAAAATGGCATTTCCCGAAGCCAAGGTCCAGGAGTTCGAAAACATCCCTTTTTTCTTCTTCAATGGTATCTTTTCCCACAATCCCTACATCTGCTACGCCATGCTCTACGAAGGTGGGGACATCAGAAGGCTTGCAGATGAGATAGCGGACTCCCGGCTTCTGATACATCAGCACCCTGGCCTCTGTTTCCACCCCATCGATGGGAAGTCCGGTCTCTCCCAGTACCTTCAGA
Source organism: uncultured Eubacteriales bacterium (assembly GCA_964389165.1). Classification (GTDB taxonomy): domain Bacteria; phylum Bacillota; class TC1; order TC1; family TC1; genus CAYMDI01. Next base: position 271 of record CAYMDI010000085.1, read on the forward strand.
GCCTTCTCCCCCAGCCTCCCTTTAGGCAGGGCAATGACCAGTTCCTTATTCATGACCTTCCTCCTCCAGCTGGATCAGCACTTTCTTTCCTATATTCCGGAGCTTTTCCGCTTCCCGGAAACGTTTCAGAATATCTGCCTCCGATACAACCTCCTCAACCGCTGGAAGCTGGATCCTGCGCTCCATGGTGGCCATATATAAGTCGGGATACAAAGCGAAGCCGACAGCAGGCTCCTTCCGATAGTATTCCTCCACAAGGTTGTCATAACGCCCGCCTCGCAGAATAGGCATGCCTAAACCATTGCTATAGCCTTCGAAGAGCAGGCCTGTGTAATACCTGAAATCACCGAGAATGCTGAAGTCGAAGAAGATCCTGTCAGCGAAGCCTAAGCCCCCGAGAATCTCATAAATCTTTTCCAGACGCGAGATAGCAGACTGAAAGGCTGGCTTATTGGAAAAGCTGCGGATCCGCTGTATGAATTCCAGGCCTCCATTGGTTGCCACAAGGGCCAGGAGCTTTTCCTTCCCCTCTCCTTCCAGCATGGCATCCAGAGAGACCAGATCCTTATTCATCATAAGGTTCTCCACCTCGACCCGCGCTTCCTCATCCGGGAAGAACTCCCGCAGCAGGCCTTCTGTTATATCCATATGGCCGATTCCCAGGGAATACCCCTTGATTTCATTGGCTTTCATGGATTCCAGGGCCATGAGCAGCACCTCGCAGTCGCTGCTGATGGAATCCGCCCCCACCAGTTCGATCCCCACCTGGGTCTTCTGCCTGCGTTCTCCCTTCTTCAGGCCTTTCTGGCTGAAGACCTCTCCGGCATAGGAGAGCCGCAGGGGATAGGTTACATGATCCCTGAAATGGGTAGCCACCACCCGGGCTGCAGGGGCTGTGATTTCCGGGCGCAGTACAAGAAGGTCCCCTGTGGTATCCACCAGGGTGAAATAGTGGGTTTCAGCAATGTCCTTTTTCTTGACAATGTCCCACTTTTCTATCATGGGGGTCTTGATCTCTTCATAGCCCCAAAGGGAGAATTCCTCCAGCAGCTCTCCTATGAGCCTGCGCTGGATATAAGCCTCCTCCTGGAGATAATCCTTCGTCCCTTCGGGTATCAGCAATTTCCGTTTCATCATTACCTCGATATATTCTTTATTTGTTTAGTCTGCTAAATTAATATTATCTTATTCCTTGTTTCCTGTCAAGACGCGCAGTTTCCTGCGTTCCAAGGCTTTGGCATATCCCTGGCCATATTCCAGACATTTCTTGACCCTGCTGATAGTTGTGGAACTGGCCCCCGTCTCTTCCTTGACATCCTGATAACGGGCATTCCCATAGAGCATCCGAGCTACCTGCCAGCGCTGGGCCAGGGATTTGATTTCAGCTACTGTGCAGAGATCATCGAAAAAGGCCGCACATTCCTCACGGCCCTCCAGATTCAGGATTGCATCAAAAAGCTCATCCAGTTCTGACTTGTCTACTCTGGCCTTATACATCCGGACCCCTTCCTTTCCTGTTCCTGTCTTTAGAAGCGCCATAGATTTTCTTGTTGACCCAGATCAGAAGCAGGCTTCCCAGGAGGATCAGCACTGAGGCAATAATCAGCTGGATAAAAAGGCTGTCCATCAGCGGGGCCCTCCCTTGAGGAAGTCCTTGACCCTGGCGAGAAAGCTTCCTTCCTCCTTCACCTTCCAAGGCTCCATTTCAAAGCGGATGCGGTGTCCCGGGAAGCGCTGATTCAAGGCGATTTGAAGCAAGGCATAGAGATTGTCCCGGGAGCGGGCCTTGTTCCGCTTGCCCTTTATTTTCAGGCGGATATAGTCCTCTCCCGCTGAGACGATGAGATAATCCCCGCCATCTTCCAGGATATTCTCCCGGAATTCCGTAAAAAACTCAGTAATCGCTTCTTTGGTCATTTTCCCTCCTATTTATGGTATGGCTCTCCCCTGCTGATCTTCATAGCCCGATACAGCTGTTCTGCCAGAATCAGGCGCATGAGCTGATGGGGATAGGTGAAACGGGAGAAAGATAGTTTCAGATCCGCCCTGGCCAGAACCTCGGGAGATAGTCCATGGGAGCCTCCGATAATGAGGTAAACCTGAGAGCTGCGATAGGTAAAGACCTCTTCCAGATGCCTGGCCAGACCGGGGGAATCCATTTCACGCCCTTCAACAGCCAGGCAGATTACATAAGCCCCCTCTTTCACCTGGCCAAGAATCGCTTTGCCTTCTTCCCGTACTGTTTCTTCCGGGTTATTCCGGCGCTCTTCTGGCACCTCGATGACTTTGACGGAAGCATAAGCCTTCATCCGCTTCAGATACTCTGCTACACCCTCCCGGAGGTAGCCTTCCTTGAGATTCCCCACAGCCAGCAAGGTGAAATCCATCATCGGACGCACTGCTCCCAAAGAAAGGCCATATAGGCTTCAACAGCCTTCAGAAGCTGATCCACTTCAATGTATTCTACAGCTGCGTGAGCCTGAGCGATATTTCCCGGGCCGAAGACCACAGTAGGAATCCCCACAGCCCGAAGGTGAGCGCCGTCTGTCCAGTAGTTGACTCCCACTACTTCTCCCGGGAGGCCTGTGGCCTGAGCGGAACGGACCAGGCTCTGCACAACTTCTTCCTCAGGGTCCGTTTCCATGGCGACCCGATGGTCTGTCTCTTCCAATGATTCAATACGGATATCCTCTTCCGGATAGGGAAGCTGGCGCCAGATCTCCATGATTTCTTCGATGACCTGGGCTTCCGTCTCCCCGGGAAGATATCTGCGGTTGATACCAAGGATACAGCTTTCCGGGACGATATTATTCTGCACTCCTCCGCGGATCATGCCCACGTTTATTGTCGCTTTACCTACAAGGGGATGAATCCGCTGCTCCAGCCTGGGTACCAGTATCTTCTCAATCCCCTGAATGAGGGCAGCCGCCTTATATATGGCATTATCCCCCAGTGCCGGATTGCTGCTATGGGCTGCTTTGCCACGGATGGAAGCTTCCAGGGAAATGGTTCCCTTATGGGCTACGGCAATCTTCAGTTCCGTAGCCTCCCCGATGACAGCCATATCTGCAAAGTGCCCCAGGGAACGCAGGGCATAGGCTCCTTCGCTTTTGTGAGGGCACTCTTCCCCCACAGTTCCGATCAGGGTGATTTTCCCTTTCAGGGGGTTGCCTTGTCGTTTCAGGAGGATCATGGCATAAAGCATGGCACCCAGGCCGCCTTTCATATCTACAGTGCCACGGCCCCAGATCCGGCCATCCCGCTCCTCACTGCTATAGGGTTCGATTTCCATCCCTTCCGTCAGAACCGTATCCATATGGCCGCAGAGAAGGATATGAGGTCCGGGAGCAGTCCCTTCCAGGGTGATGAAGCTGTTGAAGCGGCCAGGTTCGATTTCCATGCGGCTGGAAGAAAGCCCCTCCCTGGCAGCAATCTTTTCCAGTTCCTCCCCTACTCTGGCTTCCCCTCCAGGAGCCAGATAGTGGCTGGGAATGACTACAAGGCTCCTGATCAGTTCCAGAAGCTCTTCTTTTCTGATTTCCATCTTGCTCATGGCGGACCTCATCTTTCATTCAATAATCTGATTATATCAGAAACGGCCGTCCCAGGCATCCACTTCAGTAAAGAAGTAAAGAAAAAAGAAGGCATCCTTGCGGATGCCTTCTGGGATTCTGATCTTAGAGCCCGACTTTTTTGTTGAAACCTTCAACAAGCCGGTCGATTTCAGCGCCCATGGTGTGGAGGACAGGCCAGTAGTTTTCATAATCATACCACTGTGCATTGAGGTCATCCACATCATACTGCTGCTGTTCGATCCAGGTGTAGTATTTGAGGTTGTGGATTCTCTTCTTGGTCATGTAAGTCAGCTCTTCAACGAAGTCGATATCGTTATTCAGAGCAGCTACCGCGTGGTCTACAGCTGCATCTACTGCAGAGTATTCCTTGCCGCCTCTTTCTTCTTTCATTTCAGCCAGGCGGCTCTGGTACATAGCAGCAGAGTCAGTAAGGACTGTGAGGATCACATCGTTTTCTGTGAGCTCATAGTATTTGGCCATTTTGATTGACATGATGATGTTGGCAGCGCCGGAAATACCCACCCATTTCAGCTTATTCAGGGTGTCAGCGTCAATGCCGAGGTTTTTCAGGTAGGCCTGACCGGCATCTTCGTTCACAAGACGGAACAGAGCCAGAGCATCAGCATCGTCAATAGCCATGACCATGTCAGAGTTTTTCACGTTATGAATCCAGGGCACGTGCTTGTCGCCGATTCCTTCGATCCAGTGCTCTCCGAAGCCATTGTCATAAAGAGTACGGCAGTCGGTAGCTTCCCCTACAGCGATTTTAACGCCCTGGTACTGGTCTTTCAGGAAGTCCCCAGCGCCCAGGGTCCCGGCAGAACCGGAAGTGATGCAGACACCGGCCAGTCTGTTGCCGGGTTTCTTTTCAGCTTCATAGATAGTCTTCATGGCATCCCCTGTAACTTCATAGTGCCACAGGTTGTTGATGAGTTCGCCGAACTGGTTGAAGATCATAGCCTTAGGCTCTTCTCTTCTCAGGCGCCAGGTCTCGTCATAGATTTCTTTAACGTTGGACTCGGAACCATAGGTTTTGATGATTCTGTCAGCGACTCTGTTCAGCCAGTTGAAACGCTCAGCAGACATGTTCTCAGGAAGGATCGCTACAGATTTGCAGCCCAGAAGTCTGGAAAGCAGCGCGCCGCCCCGGCAGTAGTTCCCTGTGGAAGGCCAGACTGCTTCATGATAGGTGGGATCGAACTGTCCGGTTACCAGACGGGGAACCAGACAGGCATAGGCAGGACCCACTTTATGAGCACCGATAGGGGTGAATTTACCGGAGAGAGCCAGGACTCTGGCTTTGATTCCAGTAAGAGCAGAAGGGATCTCTACGTAGTTGGGGAGCTTGTTAAAAAGGCCGCCTTTTTCTACTGGTTCGTTGTAGTAGGAAATCCTGAACAGGTTCACAGGATCCAGGTCGTCCATAGCAGTTGTTTTCAGCTTCTCCTTAATAGAATCCGGAATCAGGCTGGGGTCTTTCATCTGGGCCATGGTAGGAACGATGATGTTCTGCTCCTTGGCAGCCTGTACGGTTTTCTTCAGCTGCTCTTCATTGACGGTTAAATCAATCAGTGTTCTCATGGGTATCCTCCTCATAAAATATTAACAACACAAATCCATGGAAAGGAAAATCCTTCCCTTGTATCCTTATTCATATTACAACAATCCCAGGCTATTTGCCACCACATTTTCAAAATTACTGAAGAATCTTCCCTGAAATCCTATACATTCCCATCCTATTCCAGCCTTGCTTCTTGAATACCGATATCCTATACTGGATATACACTGATCAGGGAGGAATTAAAATGGAAATCCCCTTTGGGTCCAGCCTCTTTACAGGGATGGACAGAGAAGAGATTGAGGAGCGCCTGGGCAGCATGGAAGGCCGCTGGGTCCGCTACAGGAAGAATGAAGTGGTTTTCAGCGGGGATGAGCCGATTGATGAGATGGGAATCATCCTCAAAGGCCGTGTGCTTATCGGCAAGGAGACTGTATCCGGGAACAAGACAGTCATC
>CAYMDI010000086.1:0-5827 GCA_964389165.1 uncultured Eubacteriales bacterium
TGGTAAAAGACCATCGCACAGGAATCGAGACGGGGAATGTGGAGGCTGTTCTGGATGGGGAACTGGATCCCTTCATCAAGGGGTATCTGTACAGGGAAGAGGTATGATGGCTTATACCAGAGGAATTACGTTGCTGTTATTATAGGGCTTATCATGGTCCTCCTGCTATATGCAGGGAAGCCAGCAGCCGCCTGAATCAGCGGTTTTCATGGGTTTATGTCCATAGGATTCTGGTCACAGGATACAATAAAAGAACAGGGTATATTTCATACAATGATCCCTGGACAGGAGGCAGAGGAAGCATCGATATGGTGTCCTTCCTTGCAAAATGGGGGAGTCAGGCTTACAGAGCTATCAGCTATTGAAACAGGGCAGTCCAGGGACGCTGTTTTTCCCACTGGATATCAATGGGAGGCCTGGTAAGGCCTCAGCAGCATGGACAGGGTGCTGGGGTTCAGCAGAAGTAAAGGAGATTAAACATGAAGATCATCAATCGGGAAAGTCTGAAAATGGATCTTACACAGGAACAGGTCTTTTACCTGGGGGAGCATTTCATCCTGCAGGGTAGCAGCCTTTTTAACGTCATCCATAGCCTGCCAGGGGAATGTACCATTGTGGATGTTCATCAGAAGAGCCTGGAGCCTCTGGCTCCCTTCTATGAAGCGGCCCCCGATTTCCGTTCTCTGGAGGATGCTCCAAAAGATGGAAACTGGGTGATCCTCTATCCTGGCCTTCAGGATTATCCTTATCTGGAGAAGCTCCGGGAACGGAAGCCCCTCCTCCTTCTGCGGAATATTACGGAAGCTTATGCCTTTCATGAAGAACTGTCCGGAGACTGGCAGTTCCTGGTTCCGGAAATCAGGGAGGAGGAGCCCCTTCATGTGAGAGAGCTTGCTGATCCGGAGAATCCCTTTACCTTCCGGGACCTTTTCTCCCTGAAGGGTCAGGGTGCGGAACCCTTAGGCGTGCGGCTCTGGCAGCTTTATGGCCTGGAACCGCAGCGGGGGAACCTGTACAAACACTTCAACGAACTGGCGCGGAAAGAAAAAGCAAGGTATACGGAACTCTCGGAAGAAAAGCTGCCAGGGGGCGCCCTTGATGCCTCCTGGGAAGCCTATGGGAACCGCCCTTTAAGCCTTATGGAAAGCATTGAGAAGAGCCTGATGGAAGGGATGTATCAGGAGGTACCCCCTCTCCTCAGGAAGCTTCTTCAGGAAGATGACAAGGCCTTCTCCTATGCCTATGAAATCGCCCAGTATCTGGAACTTCGGGCATCCAGCCAGGTGGCTCAGGGAGCCTATGAGGCCATTACAGGAACCTTGGGCAAAGATGGAGAAGTGGGGATCGACAAGGTCTATCTGCCCATGGTTTATGACCGTTTCGCATCCCTTTGCCTGCGGAGCGGAGACCCCATCCGGGCTGCCAGGGTTTATCGGGAATTCACCAATCTGGAATTATCCAGAAACGAACTGAAGAATATCCGGAGCAACTTCATCCGCAAGGAACTGGAATGCCACTTCATGGCAGGAAACTATCCAGGGCTGAAGGCCCTGAAAGGGGAGCTGGGGGATGCAGACTATATGCTCCGGGAAGATGCTATTGCCGGGTATAGCTATCTGGCCCTGGCCCACAATGAGATGCAGGAGTATGAATTCGCTCTGGATATTCTTGATGTCTATCAGCTGAAGACCCCTGAGATGGCCTTTTTCAGATATCTTCTTCTATATAATAAGGGGAACCTGACCCTGGAGGAATACCAGGAAGCCATCCGGGAGGACCGGAGCAGCGCTTCCGGCATCCTGCGCATCTATTATGAGTACCTGAGGGTTCTCCTTCAGTTCCGGGATGGCTATGCAGTAGACAGCATCAAGCCCCTGAACAATATGGCTGAAGAAGGGATGAAGCTTGCAGATAATCCCCGGAACAGGCAGATCATCGCCCTGGCTGCTCTGCTTAAGGGACGTTCTCTGATGCAGATCGGACGGATGAAGGACAGCATGGATGAGTATAGGGGGATTCTGGAGCGCTTTGGCTCTGACAAGGAAGAGAGCCATCGCAGCCTGGCCTATTCCGCTCTGCGGGAGATGGTCCATCTTGAAAAAGCCATGGGGGATGAGCATGCAGCCGCCCAGCGGATTGAAGAAGCGATGGCCTACCCCTGGAATCCGGAAAAGGAATATGACAGCCTCAACAGAGGACGGGTTCTTATCGCAAGGGTTGATACATATAATCACTTGATAAAAGATGATCAGGTGGCTCTTTCCGAAGCAGAGGCCCTGCTGCGGAAAGAAGAGAAGAATATCCGCTTCCGCAGGCTTCTTGCTTTGCTGTACAAAATCCGGATAGGCCATCTTATGAAGAGCCAGACAGAAGCGGCCCTTTCCCTGGCTTCTGAAGCCTGGGATCAGTTCATGGATGAGCAGGATGGGGAAATCGCGCTGCATCTTTATCAGATTCTGGACCAGGTCAAGGTGGCTGCCAGAGAAAGCGGCAGCTGGGCCAGCTATGAAGAGACCCTGCGGAAAATCGCCGGGAAATATCCTGGCTTCCCCAAGGAAGAGCTGGATCTTCAGGGGGCCCTGGCCCTGAAAGAGCTGGGGGATCATCTCTACCAGAAGCAAGAGAAAGGAGAAGCCCAGAAGGTATACACCCGCTTTATCGAGGGATATCTGAAACAGGAAAGCGCCCGCCTGGCGACTCCCCTTACAGAGTCAATGATCCGGGTGGCAGAGATGCTCCACGGACGTAAATTCCATGAAGAGGCCCTGGATATTCTGGGCCGGCTTCCGGAACGGCCTAAGGGAGCCTTCCTGCATCAGGGGGATCTTCTCCGGGCCCAGTGCCAGGACAGCCTCAATCATTTCGAGGAGGCCATTACAGCCTATGAAGCCTATCTGGAAGATTTACGGGAATTCCCTGTGGACAAAGGCCGTCTTGGAGAGGTCTATTGGAATCTGGCCCGCCTTCATGGGAAGGTGGGAGATCCCCGGACAGCAGAGGGCTATCTCAATGAGATCATTGCCATGGAAGAAAGCCCCATCAAGCTCCTTGAGGCCTACGCCCACAAAGGGAACCTTTTCCTTGAATCGGACAAGGTCCATGGTCTGGATATCTTCCGGGAAGGCATCCGCCGCTTCCTGGAGAGCCAGGATCCTGGGGTTACAGAATATATCATTTCCATTTTCGGAAAGCTTGGCAGAGAACTCAGCCTTTACGATACGGACCTCTCCCGTGAAGCAGCCCTGAAGGCTGTCTACACCTATGACAGCCTATCTCGTACAGCCTGGGAGGACCTCTATAAATTCCTGAAAAATGCAGCCCAGGCCTTGGAAGAAGATGGCCGGGAAGGAGATGAGCGCTGGTTCCGCGAACAGCTGATTCAGGTTTACAAAGAAGAAAGCGGCCTTTCCTATCAGCTGGAGATTGCCAGGAGCCTGTACCGGCTCATGCGCTTATCCATCGCCAACGGCTTCCACTATCAGATTGAAGACAACTATACAGCGTTGAAGGAATACACAGGGGAGCACAAGGACCCCGCTGTGAGGGAATTCTATTATAAGGGGATGATGGCCTATGCCATCGACTATTTCAATCGCCAGAGCTTCCAGGAGGCCAAAGAGATTCTGGGAGAACTCCTCAAAGGACAGGACTTTCCGGAAGCGAGATTCTATTATGCCAGGGCTATTGAGGCCCTGGGCGACAGGAAGGGTGCCTTGAAGGAGCTCAACCGCCTCTTTGAAGGGAATCCCGGAAGCGGTGAAGAGCTGGATATATATTTTGAAGCTGCCCTGATCCGCATCAGCTTCATCAAAGGCCAGCCTGGAATCTTCAGCCGTAATCTCAGGAAGCTGGTTCATGAAATTGAAGGGAAGCTTCTGCCTCTGGCCTTGGCTGGCGGGGATAAGAGCCATGAGCTGCTCCTTACACTGGAACTGAGCCTGCTCTATGAGCTGCTTCAGCAGAAGGAGAAGGGAGACAGCCTCCTGCAGGAAATCGCAGAGAAGTACAAAGGCAGCGAGGAGTTCCGGGTCAAAGCGGCTCTGAAAAAGGTCAACAAGGCCTTGGGAAAGATCGTCTGATTGTCAGACACTGACTCATCTGATATAATATTATGAAGGTTTTATCAAAAGATACAGGAGAGATTATGGAAAATACAGTGATTCAGGATAAGGCCCGGCAGATCCGCCGGGAGATCATCAAAATGCTGGGTGCCGCAGGCTCCGGCCATCCGGGAGGCTCCCTGTCTGGTGCAGACATCGTAGCAACCCTCTATTTTGACGAGATGAAGCATGATCCGTCTGATCCTGCCTGGGCAGGAAGGGACCGCTTCGTCCTTTCCAAGGGACATGCAGCCCCCCTCCTCTATAGCGCACTGGCCCTTTCCGGGTATTTTGACCCCGCAATCCTCAGCACCCTCCGGAAAACCGGCAGCATCCTCCAGGGCCATCCGGATATGCGGAAGGTTCCCGGGGTGGAAATGTCCACAGGATCCCTGGGACAAGGATTCTCCGCTGCTGTGGGAATGGCCCTGTCCTTCCGCCTTTACGGAGAAGAAAACCGGGTCTATGCCCTTCTGGGTGATGGAGAATCACAGGAAGGGATCGTCTGGGAAGCAGCCATGGCGGCCGCCCACTATAGCCTGGATAATCTGGTGGCTATTCTCGACTATAACGGCCTGCAGATTGATGGCCGCTGCAGCGATGTGATGTGCCTTGGAAATATCGGGGCGAAATGGAAGGCCTTCGGCTTCCGGGTCCTGGAAATAGACGGCCATGATATTGAGGCCATTAAAGAGGCCCTGGCCATAGCCAGGACCGTCAAAGGACAGCCCACCCTGATTCTCGCCCATACCATCAAGGGCAAAGGGGTCTCCTTTATGGAAGACCGGGCAGAATGGCACGGCTCAGCACCAAACAAAGAACAGGTGGCAGCTGCCCTGGAAGAATTGAAGTAGGGGGAGACATGGAACAGATTGCAACAAGAGACGCTTATGGACAGGCCCTGAAAGAGCTGGGTCTGGAAAATGATAATATCGTGGTGCTGGATGCAGACCTTTCCAAATCCACCAAGACGGCGGACTTCCAGAAAGTCCGGCCGGAACATTTCGTCAACGTGGGGATTGCAGAACAGAACCTGATGGGCATTGCTGCGGGAATTGCAGCCACAGGTCGTATTCCCTTTGCCAGCTCCTTTGCCATGTTTGCCACAGGACGGGCCTTTGAAATCGTCAGAAACTCTATCGCTTATCCCCGGCTGAATGTGAAGATCGTGGCAACCCATAGCGGTGTCACCGTGGGAGAGGATGGGGGCAGCCATGCAGCCATTGAAGACATTTCCCTGATGCGCAGCGTTCCCAACATGACAGTGCTGGTCCCTGCAGATGGGCCGGAAACCATGCAGGCCATCCGCAAGGCCGCTTCCATGGAGGGGCCAGTCTATATCCGCCTGGGAAGAAGCAAGGTTCCGGTAATCTATGGGGAAGACTATGTCTTTGAAATCGGCAAAGCCTCCTGCCTCCGGGAAGGAAAGGACGTAAGCCTTTTTGCCACAGGGATTATGGTGTCTGTAGCCATGGAAGCAGCAGCACGCCTGGCTGAAGAGGGAATCGAAGCTGATCTGTGGAATATCTCCAGCATCAAGCCTCTGGATGAGGCAGCCATTTCAGGATCTCTTAAGAAGACAGGCTGCGGTGTCAGTGCCGAAGAGCATAGCATCTATGGCGGACTGGGCAGCGCTGTAGCAGAAACTGCAGGACGTCTGGCTCCTTCAGCTTTGGAACAGGTAGGCGTTCAGGATGTCTTCGGAGAATCCGGAAGCCCCAGCGAGC
>CAYMDI010000087.1:0-5811 GCA_964389165.1 uncultured Eubacteriales bacterium
ATATCCACCCCGACTTTGGTCAGCACCCGGACAGTCTCGCTGACAGTGTTAGGGATATCATGGAGCTTCAGGTCCAGAAAGACCTTCCCTCCTCTAATCTTAATATAGCGGATGATCTCTGATCCCATGCTGGTGAAAAGCTGCAAGCCCACCTTAAACATGCCGATCTCATCCTTCAAAGCGTCTACAAGGAACTCCACTTCCTCTCTTGTATCCACATCCAGTGCGACAATGAGCCGTTCTTTTGCTTTCATCCCGTCCTCCTTATCTGTGGGCTATGCCAATGAGCTCCGTATAGGAGGCAAGGCCCTTCTCTTTTACAAACGCATCCAAGCCCCTTATGATATCCACAGGGATCAAAGGATCTACAAAATTTCCTGTGCCTACACTGATGGCGCTGGCTCCGGCCATGATGAATTCCAGAGCATCCCTGGTATTCATAATCCCCCCCATGCCGATAAGAGGCACCTTCACAGCCTTATAGACCTCATAGACCATCCGCAGGGCTACTGGCTTTACAGGAGGTCCGCTGTAGCCTGCAACAACATTGTGGATGACAGGCTTCATCTTGTCCACATCAATAGCCATCCCCAGAAGGGTATTGATCAGAGAGATGATATCCGCCCCTCCGTCTTCAACAGCCTGAGCGATTTCCACAACACTTGTAACATTAGGGGAAAGCTTTACAATCACAGGCTTATCTGTATTCTCCCGAACGATTCTGGCTACGGCCCTGGCCATTTCAGGATCTGTACCGAAGGTAATGCCCCCTTCCTTCACATTTGGGCAGGAAATATTCACTTCCAGGGCTGCAACCCCTTCCACTGTAAGCTTCTGTGCCATATAGCCATAATCCTCTACACTGCCACCTGACATGTTGACGATGATCGCAGTGCCGTATTCTCTGGCCTCAGGAAGAATGTTATGGAGGAAGTCATCCACCCCGCCATTGGCCAGGCCGATGCTATTGAGGATTCCCCCTCCTGTCTCGATCAGGCGCTGGGGAGGGTTGCCTTTCCTCTTTTCAGGGGTCGTCCCCTTGACCATAATGCCCCCTAAAAGAGAGAGGTCATAGAAGTCCCTGAATTCCTTTCCGGAACCAAAGGTGCCGGAAGCGACGGTGACTGGGTTCTTCAGTTGGAGAGGCCCCAGACTGCATGCCAGACCCTTCATCCCAGATCCACCTCCTTTGCATTGAATACCGGGCCATCCTTGCAGACCCGGGCATAATCTCCCTCCTGTGTCTTGCAGACACAGGAAAGGCAGGCTCCCAGTCCGCAGCCCATATAGGCTTCCAAAGACAGTTCCGTATCAACCAGCTCCCCGAATCCCTGTACATAACGGAGCATGGGTTCCGGACCGCAGCTGTAGATTGTGTCAGTGCTGGAGAGGTCTTCATTCTCCAGGAGCACGGCTACCGTACCCTTCTTGCCAAGGCTGCCATCTATTGTGGCTATCTGTACAGGACCGATCTCCTGAAACAGATCGATCCCATAGGATCCGGCTGCACAGGAAAAGCCAAGGAGGAATTCCACCTCTCCTCCCAGGTCTTTCAGGCTCTTTCCAAGCTGATAAAGAGGAGCGATCCCGATCCCTCCTCCAACCAGAAGGTGGCGCCCCCCCTTCTTCAGGGTGAAGCCCCGGCCCAGGGGACCGATGGCATCCAGGGGATCTCCTGCCTTCATAGCCATCAGATTCCTGGTGCCCTCTCCTTTGACCTGGTACAGGATGCTGACCCGGCTGTCTTCCACAGAGAAAAGGCTGATAGGCTTCCGCAGAAGAGGAGCATTCCCTGTCCTGATTTCCAGAAACTGCCCCGCCTTCGCGTCTCTGGCGATCTGCGGGCTTTCTATGACCATCAGATAGATCAGGTCCGGAATCAGCGCCCGGTTCTCCAGAACCTTGCCGATTTCTTTATACTGCATCTATTCAGCCGCCTTCCCGTCTCGGAGAGCGAAATCCCCTTTCACTATGGTGTGCCGGACAGTTCCTTCCAGTTCCATTCCTTTGAAAGGGGTGTTCCGCCCCATAGAATAGAAGGCTTCCGGATCCACTGTCCACCGGGCTTCCGGATCGAAGAGGGTCAGATCTGCATTCCCACCGGCTTTGATCTCCCCGCCCAGGCCGAAGATCTTCCCGGGGTTTCCGCTCATAGCCAGCACAAGCTGATCCAGTGTCATGAGACCAGTGCGGACAAAACGGGTATAGATGAGGGATAGCGCTGTCTCCAGCCCTACTGCACCGAAAGGCGCGTAAGCGTATTCCACTTCCTTTTCATATCGGGCATGGGGGGCATGGTCTGTGGCAATGATATCGATGGTGCCATCCAGAAGGCCTTCCACAAGAGCCTGACGATCCTCTTCGCTGCGCAGGGGAGGGTTGATCTTGGTACTTGTATCATAGGACTCCACAGCCTGGTCTGTGAGGACCAGATGCTGCGGGGTGACTTCTGCTGTAACCCGCAGTCCTTCCCTTTTGGCCTGACGGACAAGTTCTACGGAGTTTTTGCTGCTGATATGGGCGATATGCACAGGGGCATCTGTCATTCTGGAGAGGATGATATCCCTGGCCACGATAATGTCCTCAGACTCTCTGGGGATGCCCTTCAGCCCAAGGATAGTAGAATAGTAGCCTTCATGCATGAAGCCGCCTGCAGCAAGACTGTCATCCTCACAGTGTTCGATAAGGATCAGTCCGAACTGTCGGGCATATTCCAGTACCCGCCGGGTGATATAGGCGTTTTTCACGGCCTTGCCATCATTACTGATTGCCACAATGCCTGCTTCCTTCATATCCCCCATTTCTGTGAGCTGGTCTGTGTCGATTCCCTTGGTAGCAGCCCCGATGACTTTCAGGGTTACCTTTGCACCATGAGCCTTCCGGTCCAGGGCTTCTACAATGGTCCTGTCATCAATGGAAGGCTTTGTATTGGGCATGCAGCATACGGTGGTAAAGCCCCCTTTGGCTGCTGCCATCAAGCCTGTGCGGATGGTTTCCTTATGTTCCTGACCAGGTTCCCGGAGGTGGACATGCATGTCAATCAGTCCCGGAAAAACCAGAAGCCCTTTTGCATCCAGGGTTTCCCAGCCCTCTTCAGGAGAAATCTGGTCTTCGATAGCCTTAATCTTCTTATCCTGGATCAGGATATCCTTTACCCCGTCCAGCCCATTCTGAGGGTCGATGACCCTTCCACCTTTAATTAGCAACATCGCTTGTCTTCCCTCCCAGCATCATGAACAGGAGCGCCATACGCACGGCGACTCCGTTGGTTACCTGCTCATCCACCACACTGCGGTCCATCTCATAGACTTCCGGCATGATTTCCACGCCCCGGTTCATGGGGCCGGGATGCATAATGATGGCATCATCCTTCAGCAGGTCTACCCGCTTCCGGGTAAGCCCCCAGAAGCGATTGTATTCTTCCAGGCTCGGAAGGAGGCCTGCTGACTGCCGCTCCTTCTGCAGGCGCAGGACGTTGACCACATCCGCACCCTTCAGGGCTGCTTCCACGTCCTGGTAGACTTCAACACCCATTTTCTGCATTTCAACAGGAATCAGCGTAGAAGGTGCCACGACCCGGACCTTTGTCCCATACTTGATCAGGCCCCAGATGTTGCTTCTGGCCACCCTGCTATGTGCCACATCCCCCAGGATGGTCACAGTCAGATTAGAGAGGTCCCCTTTATGGGATTTCATGGTATACATATCCAGCAGGCCCTGGGTGGGATGCTCATTCATCCCATCTCCGGCATTGATAATACGGGCATTGGTGTGCCTGCCCAGGAAATGAGGGGCTCCGCTTGCGCCGTGACGCATGACGAAAAGCTCGATGCCCATGACCTCCAGGGTCTTGGCTGTGTCAATCAGGGTCTCTCCCTTGGCTACAGAACTGGTGCTCACAGCCAGGTTTGTGCAGTCGGCACTCAGGTATTTCGCAGCGATTTCGAAACTGCTTTTAGTCCTTGTGCTGTTTTCAAAAAACAGGGTCGCCATGGATTTCCCCCGAAGAGCCGGGACTTTCTTCACATCTCTCTGGATGATGTCCTTCATCGGAATCGCTGCAGCCAGCACTGCATCGATTTCATCTGCAGTCACGTTCCGCAGGCCCAGAAGATCTTTTCCTTTGATCATCAATTATGCCTCCCCTTCTTCAGCCAGCTCTTTAATGAGCACCTTGTCCACCCCGTCGATTTCCTTCAGCTGGACGTCGATTTTCTCCCGACTGGATGTCGGGACATTCTTTCCTACGTAATCTGCCCGGATAGGGAGTTCTCTGTGTCCTCTGTCAATCAGGACAACCAGCTGGATCAGCTCCGGCCGTCCCATATCGATGACTGAATCCAAGGCAGCCCGGATGGTGCGGCCTGTGTAGAGGACATCATCAACCAGGATGATCTTTTTCCCTTTCACGCTGCCTGGCACAATAGTCTGGTGGATGACAGGCTGATCGGTAAGGGCTGTGAGATCATCCCGATAGAGGTTAATATCCAGTACCCCGATGGGGATGTCAATGTTATGGATTTCCTTGATCGCCTTATGAAGGCGCTGGCTCAGAGGCACACCCCGGGTCCTGATGCCGAGGATCATGGCATTATCCAGGGTGCGGTTTTTTTCCAGGAGCTCATGGGCAATCCGCTTCAAGGCCCTGTCCATCTGGGCCTCATCCATAATTACAGCCTTTTCAATAAAGTTTTTCATCTCCATCTTCCTTTCACCATAAAAAAACAGTCTGTCTGAGGCCTCAGATAGACTGTACAATGTCTTAATGCAATGTCCTATTCATTAAAATATGGCTGTCATCTTTTGGTCTCTCGTACCGGTTTAAAGAATCCTGTATTCATACTATCCCAGCAAACCTCTATAGTCAAGAGGAATTCCCCTGCTTCTTTCCTTCTTTCCCTGTTTGTATTACAATAGACAGGCAAAGGAGTGGTTGCATGAAATCTCAGAAATCCCGTCTGGTGGCGTTGCTGCTCTGTCTCTTTCTTGGGGAGCTTGGCATCCACCGCTTCTATACAGGGAAAATCTATACAGGGCTCATCTGGCTTCTGACAGGTGGTTTTTTCACTATCGGCTTCATCGTTGACCTGATTATGATCGCTGTCGGGAGTTTTACTGATAAATCCGGGGCTTATCTGGAGGAATGGTAAAAGCAGAAAAGAAAAAAAGAGGAAGGCCTAGGCCTTCCTCTTTATCATTTAATAAGCGCCGCTTAACATGGTTTTCCACGCTGCTACAATTTCCTGACCATAGGTCTTGCCTGCAGCATAAGCCTCTTCAAAGCTTTTATATGTCTTGTCGTCATACCCTGGAACCGCCCATTGCCCCCCCAATCCTTCGAAGGAATCAGAGTACTTGCTTAGCATGGCCAGAAGATTGTATCTGGGGGATACAACAGTAAACCCCTTAGAATCGACAACCCCATCATTTGTGGGATCTGTGACCGCATAACCATAGAGGTGCTGGATATGGGCTTCCACCCCATCCTTCAAGGTGGTGAAAATCGCACCGCCAGTCTCACCTACATTAGGAAGCCGGACCCGTGAAGGATCAGCGCCATTTAATGAATCGGTAATGGTAGTCGGCTTTCCTGTTGCATATATACCGGCAAAGTTCAGATCATTGATTTTTACAAGACCGCCGAACTTGAAGAATCCTGTTTCACGAATGGCCTGAAAGATAGCAACATCAGCACGGACACCATATTTCGCACCCATTGCATAATACTCATCAACCAGATCCTGAAGATAGGCATCTCTGTTGGCATAGGCAGCCCTTGGAACAGCAGGATCCAGATACCAGCGCTGATTA
>CAYMDI010000088.1:0-5780 GCA_964389165.1 uncultured Eubacteriales bacterium
CCCCTTTGCCAAGGTCCTTCATGAGAAATTCGGGATCGTCAGAGGCATGATGACGACCATCCACTCCTATACAAATGACCAGAAGATTCTGGATCAGTACCACAAAGACCTCCGCAGAGCAAGGGCCGGAGCTGTCTCCATGATCCCTACCTCCACAGGAGCTGCAAAAGCAGTGGGCCTGGTGCTTCCTGAACTGAATGGCAAACTTAACGGCATGTCAGTCCGGGTACCTACGCCCAATGTCTCTGTCGTTGACCTTGTGGCCGAACTGAAAACACCGGCAACAAAAGAAGAAATCAATGCAGCCCTGAAAGCAGCAAGCGAAGGGGAACTGAAGGGCATCCTCGGATACACCGATCTTCCCCTGGTTTCTAAGGACTTTAATGGCTGCGCTATGTCTTCCTATGTAGATGGGCTTTCCACCATGGTGATCGACGGCACCATGGCTAAAGTCATTTCCTGGTATGACAATGAAACAGGTTATGCCACACGCTGCGTGGACCTTGCGCTGTTCATGGCAGGCAAAGGTCTGTAGGAGGATATCATCTTGCTGAAGAAATCTCTGGAAGATTTTTCTGTTAAAAACCAGCGGGTTCTGGTCCGCTGCGATTTCAATGTACCAGTGCAGAATGGGGCGATCAGCGATCCGGCCCGGATCGATGCCTCCCTGCCCACCCTCCGCTATCTCCTTGACCAGGGGGCTAAGGTCATTGTCATGTCCCACTTCGGGCGTCCCAAAGGGGAAGTGAAGAAGGAATACTCCCTGAGCTTTGTGGCAGATTATCTGAAAGAAGCCCTTCCCTACCCGGTGAAGTTTGCTGATGATGATCTGGTCAGCGGAGAAGCTGCAGCGGCTCAGGCTGTCAGCCTGGCCTCCGGGGAGCTTCTGCTTCTCCAGAACACCCGCTTCCGGAAGGAAGAAGAAAAAAATTCACCGGCCTTCTCCCGGGAACTAGCGGCCTTCGGGGACATCTTCATCAACGATGCCTTCGGCACGGCCCACCGGGCTCACTGCTCCACAGCAGGGGTAGCGGACTATCTGCCTTCGGGACTGGGCTATCTTCTGAAAAGAGAGGTAGAAGTTCTGGGCGGCGTCCTTGAGAATCCTAAGAGGCCATTTGTGGCCATTCTGGGGGGCTCGAAAGTCTCAGACAAAATCGGGGTGATTGAAAATCTTATGGACAAGGTGGACACCCTGATCATCGGGGGGGCCATGATGTTCACTTTCTACAGAGCGATGGGCCTTGAAACAGGCAGCTCCATGGTAGAGGAAGATAAAGTCAGCCTGGCTGCTGAGATCCTGGCCCGGGGGAAAGAAAAGGGCGTTGAAATCCTTTTGCCGCAGGACGTGGTTCTGGCAGACCGGTTCGCAGATGATGCAAATAAAAAGACTGTGAAGCGGGAAGAGATCGAAGGGGGCTGGATGGGTCTGGATATCGGGCCCGAGAGCATCGATACCTTTAAAAAAGCCGTTCTTGGGGCTCAGACTGTCATCTGGAACGGCCCTATGGGTGTCTTCGAAATGCCAAGCTTCAATAAAGGCACCTTCGGGGTGGCTGAAGCCATGGCGGCCTGCAAGGGGACTACTGTCATCGGAGGCGGAGATTCTGCTGCTGCAGTGGAGCTGGCGGGACTCGCCGGAGAAATGACCCACATCTCTACAGGTGGTGGCGCTTCTCTGGAGTTTCTGGAAGGAAAAGCCCTTCCTGGAATCGCTGTTCTGGATGATGTGGCCAGAGTGCCCTTCATTTGCGGAAACTGGAAGATGAATACAACAGTTTCCCAGGGGCGTTCCCTGCTGGAAGGGATTATGGCTGGCGTAAAAGACCTTTCTGTAACTGTTGCCGTCTGCCCTCCTTTCACCCATCTCCAGGAATATAAGAAAAGCCTGAAGGGAAGTCTGGTGAAGATCGGGGCTCAGAATGTCAATGGGGCGGAAAAGGGAGCCTTTACCGGTGAAGTCAGCATCAGCATGCTGAAGGATCTGGGTATGGACTATTGCATCGTTGGGCATTCCGAACGACGGGAGCTTTACGGAGAGACGGATCAGGGTGTCAATCAAAAGGCCCTGTCCCTGCTTTCAGAGGGCATCGCACCCATTGTCTGCTGTGGAGAGTCTCTGGAAATCAGGGAACAGGGTGGAGAGAAGGAACATGTCCTCCGTCAGATAAAGGCTGCCTTCCAGGGAATCCCGGCCAATTGGGCCAGAAGGGCCGTTGTAGCCTATGAGCCCATCTGGGCAATCGGTACAGGGCGCACAGCCAGCGCTGAGCAGGCGGAAGAGATGTGCGGAATGATCCGCAGCGCCCTGAAGGAAATGGGCCTTCCCGGAGATAGCATGTCCATTCTCTATGGAGGCAGTGTGAACGATGCCAATGCCAAGGAGCTTATGAGCTCTGCCAATATCGACGGCGCCTTGGTTGGTGGAGCATCCCTCAAGGCGGATGCCTTTCTGAAAATCATCAGCGACAGCAGGCCATAAACCCTCTTGCTGCTTTGGGAAATGAATGAAACACTGAAATAAGGAGTATACATGATCAAACCTGTAGTGCTGCTGATCCTTGATGGCTGGGGCCTCAGCCGGGACAAAGAATATAATGCTGTGTATCTGGCACATACGCCTCGCTATGACAAGCTTATGAAGGAATATCCTCATACTTCTCTGAAGACCTCAGGACTGGCAGTCGGCCTCCCTGAAGGACAGATGGGGAATTCTGAAGTGGGTCACCTGAATATCGGCAGCGGCAGGATCGTGTATCAGGACCTTACACGAATCGATAAGGAGATCCGCCAGGGAAACCTGGCGGAGAATCCTGTGCTGAAAGAAGCGATGGAAGCTGTCCGTGAGAAGGGCAAGGCCCTTCATTTCATGGGCCTTCTTTCTGATGGGGGAGTCCATAGCCACCTGGACCACCTGAAAGCCCTTATGGAAATGGCCAAGAATCTGGGGGTGGAAAAAGTCTGGATCCATGGCTTCCTGGATGGACGGGATGTGCCCCCGAAATCTGCTGCCTCCTATATTGAAAATATGGAAAAGTTCATGGATGTCCTGAAACTAGGGGCCTTCGGCACCATTCAGGGGAGATACTATGCTATGGACAGGGATCAGCGCTGGGACAGGGTGGAAATGGGCTATCTGGCTCTGGCTACTGGCCGGGGGGGCCGCTTCGGAAGCGCTCTGGAAGCCCTGGAAAGCCATTACAGAGATGGCCTGACAGATGAATTCATCCTGCCTTCCGTGATGGAAGGCTATGAGGGCATGTCAGAAGGAGATACGGTGATCTTCTTCAATTTCAGAGGAGACCGGGCCCGGGAGATTTCCAGAGTCTTTTATGACCCTGAATTTAAGGAGTTCCCGATCTATCATAAAGATATTGGCTATGTCTGCCTTACAGAATATGATGAGAATCTGGGCGCACCGGTAGCCTACCCCCCAGAACATATGAAGAACACACTGGGGGAATATCTCAGTCATTCCGGCTGCAGGCAGGTGCGGATTGCAGAAACTGAAAAATACGCTCACGTAACCTTCTTCTTCAACGGAGGGGTTGAAGAAGCGAACCCAGGGGAAGACCGGATCCTGATCCCTTCCCCGAAAGTAGCGACCTATGATCTCCAACCGGAGATGAGCATTGAAGAAGTAACGGGCAAAGTCCTGGAGGTCCTGGACAAGGGCCTTCATGAAGCAGTCATTGTTAACTTCGCCAATGGGGATATGGTGGGGCATTCCGGTGTTCTCAAGGCTGCCATCAAAGCGGTGGAAGCTGTGGACCGGAATGTAGGCAGAATTGCTGACAAGGTTCTGGAAATGGATGGCGCCCTGCTGATTACGGCGGACCATGGCAATGCGGAATGCATGTATAATAAGCGGATCGGAGAGACGCATACAGCCCATACCACCAATCCAGTGCCCTTCCTGCTTGTTTCAAAGAAGGACCTGCAGCTCCGGACAGATCTGGAGCTCTCCCTGCGGGATGTCGCCCCGACGATGCTGGAGCTTCTGGGACTTGGTGTCCCGGAGGAGATGACCGGAAAATCCATACTGGCTGAAAGGCCCTGAATCAGATCATAATTGAACATGATAATAGATTATTAGGAGGAAAGAGAAGAAATGGGAATCATTACTGATGTGTATGCAAGAGAGATCCTTGACTCCAGGGGGAACCCGACTGTAGAAGTTGAAGTCTATCTGGAAGAGGGATTCATGGGCCGTGCCGGAGTACCCAGCGGGGCTTCCACAGGGGCTTTCGAAGCTGTGGAGCTTCGGGATGGAGAAGCAGACCGCTATCTCGGAAAAGGTGTTCTGAAAGCAGTTGACAATATCAATATGGAGATCGCTCCGGAACTCATCGGACTTGACAGTGAAGACCAGGTGGGGATTGATGCCATCCTCTGCGAGCTGGATGGAACGGAAAATAAGGCGCGGTTAGGCGCCAATGCCCTGCTGGGGGTTTCTCTTGCGGTGGCCAAGGCCACAGCAGAATCCCTGGGAATGCCCCTTTACAGGTATATCGGGGGCGTCAATGCAAAACAGCTTCCTGTCCCTATGATGAACATCCTGAACGGTGGCAAGCATGCGGATAACACAGTAGACTTCCAGGAGTTCATGATCATGCCTGTAGGCGCACCCAGCTTCTCTGAAGCCCTGCGGATGTCTGCAGAGGTTTTCCACAGCCTGAAAGGCGTCCTCAAGTCTGAAGGACTGAATACAGCTGTAGGCGATGAGGGCGGCTTCGCTCCGGATCTCAAAAGCAACGAAGATGCACTGAAATACATCTGCCAGGCTATTGAGAAAGCCGGGTATAAGCTGAAAGAAGACTTCCGTATTGCCATGGATCCTGCAGCCACAGAGCTTTACAACACAGAGACCAGGCGCTATGAGCTTAAGGGCGAGGGAAGAGAGCTTACTACAGAAGAAATGGTAGACTATTATGCGGCCCTCATCGACAAGTACCCGATCATTTCCATTGAAGATGGTCTTGCCGAAGAAGACTGGGACGGCTTCCGCATGAAGACAGAAAAGCTGGGAAGACGCCTTCAGATTGTGGGGGATGATCTTTTTGTTACAAACACCAAGCGTCTGGAAAGAGGGATTATGGAAGATACAGCCAATGCCATCCTGATCAAGGTGAATCAGATAGGCACGCTGACAGAGACCCTGAATGCAATTGAAATGGCTCAGAAGGCTGGATACACAGCTGTCATTTCCCACCGTTCCGGGGAGACTGAAGACACTACGATTGCGGATATCGCCGTTGCGACAAATGCAGGGCAGATCAAAACAGGGGCTCCTTCCCGGAGCGACAGGGTGGCAAAATATAATCAGCTTCTGCGTATTGAGGATGAATTGGGGGATCTGGCCGAGTATAAGGGCCTGAAAACCTTCTACAACCTCAAAGAGAAGTAGGGAGGAAACAGCTATGCTGAATACAGTCATTTCAATACTAATCGGAGTCGTTTCTGTGCTCCTTGTGGCCGTGGTGCTCCTGCAGCCCAGCAAAACAGATAGCTTTCAAGGGGAAGCTCCCAGCACCGGGGAAAACCGTTTCGGCCGCAACACCGGGCCAGAAGCCTTTCTGAAGAAATCCACCATTGTTCTGGGAATCGCCTTCATTGGCCTGACCCTGCTCCTGGCGGTATTGGGGTAATCGGATGTACTGGAAAAGCTATTGCTGTGCAATAGCTTTTCTTAATAAAGGAGTGGAAATGGACAAAGGAAGCATTCTTGAAAAAATCAATGATAAGGGATATACCCCTATGACCATGGGGGAAATGGCCCA
>CAYMDI010000089.1:0-5677 GCA_964389165.1 uncultured Eubacteriales bacterium
CGAGGTGGAGTATGAGTACATTCCGCCACAGACCAGTGCTCTGAATATCGATAATACAGTGAAGCCTGGGGTGGATCCCGTATCCTATAAGATCCACTACTCTTACACCTTTGCGACCCATGCGGTAATCGCTGAGGTGGATGAGGCGACGGGAGACTTCAAGATTCTGCGGATCATTGCAGCCAATGACCTTGGAACAGCCATTCACCCCCTCCAGGCAGAAGGCCAGATTGCCGGTGGCGTGGCTATGGGCGTAGGCTATGCCCAGAGTGAGGAATACCTGACCAAGGATGGGATTCCTGTGACCAACTCCCTGGTGAAGGCTAAGCTGCCGAAGATCACAGATATGCCGGAAATGGACATCATTCTGGTGGAAGAGCCTCAGCTGGAAGGTCCCTTCGGGGCTAAAGGCATGGGCGAGCTTCCAGTGAACCCTGTTGCTCCGGCTCTCTCCAATGCCATTTATGATGCCATCGGCGTCCGGGTCCGCACCCTTCCTATTACCAAGGAGAAAGTCGCGGCAGAACTGGCAGCGAAATAAAGATATGGAAGTAAGAGGAGGGCCGGCTCCTGCAGCCGGCCAGCTTCTGAAAATATTCTGGAATAAGTCTTGATTAGGACTGGAATTCTGAAATTTTTGGTAGTATAATGAGTGAAACCGTATACAACTACTAAATGGCAGTTCTGTGATTGTGACAAGGGATATTCTGCATTCCGAAGATTTGAAATGAAAATTTCAATAAAAAAAAGGAGGAAGAAAGATGAAGAAATTTTTGTGGTTGGGACTCGTTTTAGTAGTGCTGGCTGGCTTCAGCCTTGTGGCTTGCCAGGATAGCTCTTCTGACAAGTTCAAAGTCGGGGTCATTTACATTGGCGAGCCTGGAGATGCAGGCTGGACCTATGCCCACGACGAAGGCTTCAAGAAGGCTGTAGAAGAGATCGGCGAAGACAAAGTCGAACTTCTGATCCAGCAGAACGTAAAAGAGGACCAGAGCTCCACACAGGCCATGGAAGCCCTGATCAAGCAGGGGGCGAAAGCCATTTTCGCTACCAGCTATGGCTACATGGACTACATTGTAGAGCTTGCTGCCAAGTATCCGGATGTATACTTCTACCACTGCTCCGGCTACAAGACTGCTGACAACCTCAGCACCTACTTCGGCAAAATCGAACAGGCCAGATACCTCACAGGGATCGTTGCAGGGGAAATGACAAAAACCAACAAGCTTGGCTATGTCGCTGCTATGCCTATTCCTGAAGTTATCCGGGGCATCAACGGCTTCACCCTGGGCGTACGCTCCGTGAATCCGGAAGCCACTGTAAAAGTAATCTGGACCAACACCTGGTATGATCCTCAGGTTGAGAAAGATGCTGCTGTAGCCCTTCTGAAAGACGGCTGCGACGTTATCGCTCAGCACCAGGATACTGCAGGACCGCAGATCGCTGCTCAGGAAGCCAATGCCTACGGCATCGGTTACAACTCCGATATGGCCGCTTTCGCACCTAACGCAACCATCACCTCTGCCGTATGGCACTGGGAAACCTACTACACTCCTGCCATCAAAGCTGCAATGGATGGAACTTTCACCACCTCTTCATACTTTGAAGGCATCAACGAAGGCGTCGTATCCTACACCAAGCTGAACAGCAAACTCGTCACCGATTCTGCAATCCAGAAGAAAGTCGACGAAATGGAAGCTAAGATCAAAGGCGGATACAATATCTTCACTGGCCCGATCAAGGACAATGCCGGCAACGTAGTGATTCCCGAAGGGAAATCTGCAACCGACGAAGAAGCTCTGTCCATGATGTACCTGGTTGAAGGCGTCATCGGCACAGTTCCGAAGTAAGAATATATAAATCTATGGCTGAATGGGACAGGTGCGCCTGTCCTTTTCAGCCAGATTTATCAGAGGGAGGACAGAGATGGGAAACGCGGTTGTTGAAATGAAAAACATTCGCAAGACTTTTCCAGGGGGTGTTGTTGCCAATGACCAGGTGAACCTCACCATTGAGAAAGGGGAGATTCATGCCCTTCTTGGAGAGAACGGAGCAGGGAAAAGCACCCTGATGAATATTCTGACGGGCCTGTACCGTCAGGATGGCGGCGAATTGTTTGTAAAGGGAGATAAGATCGAAGGGAAGTACGGACCGAAGGAAGCGATTGCCAAAGGCATCGGTATGGTCCATCAGAATTTCCGTCTGGTTAAGCCTTTTACCGTATCTGAAAACATGGCCCTGGGATCCAAGGGGAAATTCCTCTATGATGCCAAGGGAACCGAAAAGAAGATTGAAGAGATTTCAGAAAAATTTAAGTTGCAGATATCACCGAAAGCGAAGATCTGGCAGCTGTCCATCGGAGAGCAGCAGCGGGTGGAAATCATCAAAATGCTCTATAAAGGAGCAGAGATCCTGATTATGGACGAGCCCACCGCTGTCCTGACGCCAAACGAAGTAAACGGGTTATTCGATATACTGAAGGCCATGACAAGAGAAGGCCTTTCCATCATCTTCATCACCCATAAGATGCATGAGGTTCTGGCCTATGCCGACCGCATCACCGTCCTCCGGGGCGGCTTCGCGGTAAAGACTCTGAATGCGGCGGATACCAATGAGAAAGAGCTTGCTGATCTCATGGTGGGACGGGAAATCGATACCACCAGGAAGATCGACGACAGCCAGAAGCCGGGAGATGTGGTCCTGCGCCTGGAAAATGTCAGCGCTATGAACGATAAGGGGCTCCCTGCCCTGAAAGAAGTGTCCTTTGAAATCCGTGCAGGAGAGATCCTGGGGATTGCCGGGGTTGCCGGGAACGGACAGAAGGAGCTTTCCGAGGTTGTTACAGGCCTCCGCAAAGCGACAAAAGGCACGATTTCCTTTAAGGGAGAAGATATTACAAAGGATTCCGTACGTAAGATCATTGACAGGAACGTGGCCTTCATTCCTGAAGACCGCCATGGCATGGGGCTGGCCAACAACCTCCCTGCCACTGACAACGCTATTCTGAAGTGCTATCGCAGCAAGGATTACGGGCGCTTCATGCTGAACCAGAAGAAGATTGACGAGCTGACCCAGCAGATGGTTGAGGATTTTGAAATCAAGATCCCCAGCATCGACTGCAACGTCAAGCTGATGTCCGGAGGAAACCTCCAGAAGCTGATCCTGGCCCGGGAGACCGTAGGGAATCCTGAGCTGATCGTCGCAGTATACCCTGTCCGGGGCCTTGACGTAGGGGCTATCGACTATGTCCACAACAAGCTGGACGAAGAACGGAACAAGGGCAAAGCCATCCTCCTGATTTCGGAAGACCTGGAGGAGATCTATAAAATGACAGACCGTGTAGCTGTCCTCTTTGATGGACAGATTATGGGAATCCTCAATACAACAGAAGCCAGCATCAACGATCTTGGTCTGATGATGGCCGGATCGAAAGGAAGTGACGCCAATGCTTAAAGTGGAAAAAAGACTGGAAATCCCGGCGAAGCTTCAGATCCTCACACCGATTCTTTCTGTTGTGGCTGCGCTGCTCTTCTCTTCTCTGATCCTGCTGGTCACTGGAGAAAGCGCCATCAGAGCCATGGACACCATTTTCGGCGGTTCCATTATCAACTGGCAGGAGGTCCTGGTCAACGGGATCACCCTGATGATCCTCTCCATCGGCGTCGCTGTGGCCTTTAAAATGGTCATCTGGAACGTCGGAGCTGCCGGGCAGATGATGATCGGCATGATCTTTGCTTCAGGGGTGGCCTTGTTCCTCCCCGGACGTCTGAATTTCGAGCTGCCCTCTGTGGCCCTCATTCTTCTCATGTCCCTGGCAGCTGTTCTTGGAGGCGGCCTCTGGGCCCTGATCTCCGGGGGCGCCAAAGCCTTCTGGAACGTCAATGAGGTTATCACCTCTCTGCTACTCAACTATGTGGCCCTGTATGTCCTGCAGTTTCTGGTATACGGGCCCTGGAAGGGGGTTACCAGCATCGGCTTCCCCCAGACAGACCCCTTCCCGGCAGCAGCCAGGATCCCTACCATCTTCCCCACAGGGAGGATCCATTACGGGCTCTTCGTGGCTGTGGCCATTGTCATCATCTTCTATTTCCTCCTGAACAAGAGCCGCTGGGGCTATGAGATCCGGGTAATCGGGGAAGGACGGAATGTAGCCCGCTATGGCGGGATGAGCCTGGCCAAGAACATCGTCGTGGCCATGTTTGTCAGCGGCGGACTGGCCGGACTGGCCGGTGCCATTCAGATCTCCGCCCTGGAAGGCCGCCTCAGCCCCCACCTCAATACGGATATCGGGTACACAGCCATCATCGTCGTATGGCTCTCCCGCCTTCACCCCCTGGTTATCGGACTCGTGTCGGTCTTCATGGGCGCTCTCCTCTATGCGGAGACCAGCCTTCCTGCCGCGGGAATCCCCCAGGAAATCGCCAAACTGCTTCAGGGCAGCATCCTTCTCTTTGTCATTGCCGGAGACTTCTTCGCAAAATACAAAGTGAAGCGCGTGAAAGAGTAAGGAGGAGAGGAACATGACACTAGATATCTTTCAGGATCTCTTCTCTGCTGCGGTAGCAATGGGGACACCCATCCTCTTCGCCGCCGTAGGGGAAATCATCACTGAGAAGTCCGGGGTCCAGAACCTTGGTCTTGAAGGGATGATGTACATCGGGGCCATTACCGCCTTTTTAAGCGGCCTGGCTCTTACCGCAGCGGGCATGCCTACAGTGCTGGCCATGATTGTGGTCACCATCCTGGCCGCCATTGCCGGGGGCCTCTTTGCAGCCCTCCACGCTTACCTCTGCCTGTATCTCCGGGCTAATCAGATCGTTACAAGCCTGGCCCTTTCCCTCCTGGGAACCGGTCTCAGCTACTATATCGGGAAGGTCTTCATCACCAACCCCACAGCGATTCTTAATGATAAGCTTACCAACATCACTATTGCAGATGGGATTCAGATTCCCTTTGTAGGGGAGCTTCTGCGGATCTTCCTTCATCAGGACCTCCTTGTCTACTTCTCCTACTTCCTGGTGCTGATCGTCTGGTTCTACATCTATAAGACCCAGGCTGGCCTGAACCTCCGGGCCATCGGGGAGAACCCCGGGGCTGCAGATGCAGTGGGAATCAATGTCAAGCTTTCCCGCTTCCTCTACGTCATGGCTGGCGGGGCCCTCACCGGAATCGGCGGTGCCTTCCTCATCGTTTCCAGCAGCAGCGTGGGACAGTGGGGTCAGGGCATGGTTGCCGGACGCGGATGGATTGCCATCGCGCTGGTCATCTTCGCCCGCTGGAATCCGAAAATCGTCATCTGGGGCGCCTACCTCTTCGGGGTGGCTATGGCCCTTTCCTCCAGAGCCCAGACCTATGGCTGGTTCAGCGATATCTTCGTCCTGAAGATGCTGCCTTATGTAGCCACCATTCTGGTCCTCTTCATTACCTTCATCTTTTCCAAGACCAAGGATATCGGAGAGCCGGAAGCTCTGTCTAAGCCCTACGACAGGGAAGAGCGCTAGCTCTTGCCTGAGACTGAAGATTCATCAAGGCTCCGGCTCCAGCCGGAGCCTTTCCATGTTGACAAAGAGCTTCGCATTGATTAAGATTAGAATGAACAAACATATGCTGTTGAGGAGGATATTATGGCAAAATCCAAATTCGAGAGAACGAAACCCCATGTGAATATCGGGACCAT
>CAYMDI010000090.1:0-5568 GCA_964389165.1 uncultured Eubacteriales bacterium
CTCCCGGCCTTTAAGCTGCAGGCTATTCCCATTGGCCAGACTGAATCAGGAGTTCTATCTCCAGGAAACAGAATATTGCCTGGGGATACACCAGAAGGACAGGCAGCCTCTTTCCTCCTATCTGAAACAGGAGGAATCCGAAGATTGGCTTGCTCTTAGCGAGGAATGCCATCAGGTCATTCAGGAAGGGGAATCGAGTCTCAAGGGCCATGACCCGGACCCTTTTCTCCTCAGGCTTATCGAACTGATCCTCTATGATTATGATACAGCGCTGGGTGGGGAGTATGTCCTTGAGAGTCCTAAGGAGAAACTGCGTCTATCCCTTCATCTGACACGCTACCTGATCAGGTTTGGTGCTCAGGGCTGGGCAGGTCCGCCTGAGGAGCTGCTTGAAAGGATCTATACGGAAGGAGACAGATATCTTGCTGACAATTCTTGATGAAAAGGGTAAAACCACGGCTATCCCAGCTGTGCCAGAGCCCTTTCTGGAGGGGAAGAAGGTTATTGTGGATCTGGGCACTGGGAACGGGCGCTTCAGTTATCTTCTGGCTAAATCCATGCCGGATGCTGCAGTCATCGGCATCGATCCTGTTGCCTTGAACCTTGAGGAGTATTGGAAGAAGGCCCGAAAGAATCTTCATCGTAAGGGTCAGCGGAATCTCCTCTATATCATTGCTACAGCAGAGAATCCGGACCCCTCCTTACAGGGTATCGCTCAGGAGATTTATGTGAATTTCCCATGGGGAAGCCTGCTGGAGGGAATTGTGAAAGGCCAGCCAGGCATCCTTAAGGGCATTTCTTCATTAGGGCAGAAGGGAACTCCTGTCCATCTGCATTTCTCCTACAGCTCCCTTCATGATGCTGGAGAAATATCCAGACGGAAGCTCCCGATCCTGACCCCGGAATATATTCTTGGAGACCTGAAGGAAGCCTTCCGCCTCTCCGGTCTGGAGATCCTTAGCCTTAGGACGATGGAAGAAGAAGAACTGAAGGCCTTTGGCAGCCATTGGTCGAAGATCCTCTATCTTGGTAAATCCAGGGATGTATATGCTTTGGAGTGTGTGGTAGCCTGAGGCTTGTATTTTATTTCTATCAGTGATAAGATAATAAAGAAATACAGTGAAGAGGAATAGTACCTTTAAGGGGATGTCCAGAGAGTCATTGGCTGGTGTGAAATGACCTGAAGCTTATGGGGAACTCGCCTCGGAGTAGCCTGCCTGAACTGAAGTAGGGCGCGCCGGGTCATCCCGTTATCGGTGAAGAGTGCATAATTCGTCAGAAATTATGAAATAGAGTGGTACCGCGATGCTTTCGTCTCTATAACAGAGAGGGAAGTATTTTTATTTGGAAAGGAGCATGAACATGGCAATGAACTACAGGAAGTACAGACCCTATCCGAAGTTTGACTTCAAGAATCGTACCTGGCCGGACAAGATCACAACAAAGGCCCCGAAATGGTGCAGCGTGGACCTGCGGGATGGAAACCAGGCCCTTCCGGTACCCATGGGGATTGAAGAAAAACTTGCCCTGTATAAGCTCCTTGTCAAAGTCGGATTCAAAGAGATTGAGGTGGGCTTTCCATCTGCATCTGAAACAGAATTCGCATTCCTGCGGAGGCTGGTTGATGAACAGCTGATCCCCGAAGATGTGACCATTCAGGTTCTGACACAGGCCAGAGAGCATCTGATCAAACGGACTTTTGAGGCCCTGAAAGGGGTCCGTAAGGCGATTGTCCATATATATAATTCCACATCAGAACTCCAGCGTAGGGTTGTATTCAAAAAAGACAAGGAAGAAATCAAGCGAATTGCCACAGAAGGGACAGCCTTGGTCAAAGCGTATGCTGAAGAAGCCCGTAAAGATGGGATGGCTGTGGTTTTGGAATATTCCCCTGAGAGCTTTACAGGAACAGAGGTGGATTATGCTGTTGAAGTAGCTAATGCAGTCCTGGATGTCTGGGAGCCCATGAAGGGGAATCATGCCATCATCAACCTTCCATCTACAGTTGAAATGTCCACTCCCAATATTTACGCTGACCAGATAGAGTATGTATGTCAGCATGTGAAGTACAGGGAGCATATCGAAATCAGCCTCCATGCTCACAATGACAGAGGTACTGGGATTGCAGCCACAGAACTTGGCATGCTGGCCGGGGCAGACCGGGTGGAGGGGACCTTATTCGGCAACGGAGAGCGTACAGGCAATACAGATATTCTCACAGTGGCTCTTAATCTGTATAGCCAGGGAATCGATCCGGAATTGAATTTTGAGGATGTAGAGGAGATCAAGGAAGTCTACCAGCGGGTGACGCAGCTTCCCGTCCATCCCCGGCATCCCTACGTAGGGGACCTGGTGCACACGGCCTTCAGCGGCTCTCATCAGGATGCCATTAATAAAGGGCTGAAGTATCGGCAGGATACCAATCCCGATTTGTGGGAAGTGCCCTACCTCCCCATCGATCCCAGCGATGTGGGCCGGAGCTATGAGGCGGTGATCCGCATTAACAGCCAGTCTGGAAAGGGCGGTGTAGCCTTTGTCATGGAGGCTGAATTCGGCTACCGGCTTCCCAAGGCTATGCATCCTGAATTCGGAAAGATTGTTCAGGTAGAAAGCGACCGCAAGGGTGTGGAACTGAAAAAAGAGGAAATCCTCAAGCTCTTTCAGGATAACTATCTTAATGTTGCCGGGAATCTTGAGTTAGTGAGTTACAAGGTCTGGGAAGAGGACAGCCAGCCTGGAGAAGAGGCCGCTGTCAGCCTGGAAGCAGCCATCAGGCATAACCATGAACCCCTTCAGCTGAAGGGACAGGGGAACGGACCGATATCCGCCCTCCTCAATGCTCTGGAAACGGGAGGTCTCGGCAAGTATAACGTCACTTCCTACGACGAGCATGCCAGAGAAGAGGGGGATAAGTCTCAGGCTATTGCCTATGTCCAGGTGGAGAATCTGAGCAACAGCAAAAGGGTCTTTGGTGTAGGAATCTCCCCCAATATCACCTCAGCATCCATGAAGGCTATTATCAGCGCCATTAACCGCAGTGTCAGATAAGGGGCTATATATGGACAGGCTAAGAGCCTGGGAGGAAACCTATGCCCCTGTTGCCGAAGGGAATCATCGTAAAGTCCTTCAGGCCTTCCGGGAGGCAAAGGTCTCTGCTGATGCCTTTCACGGTTCTACAGGCTATGGTTATCAGGATTATGGCAAACGGAAACTGGAAGAGGTTTATGCCAGAATCTTCAAAGGCCAGGCTGCCTTAGTATCAGGCCGCTTTGCCTCTGGAACGCATGCGATTCATGTGGTCCTGCGGGGCTTATTGGATCCAGGGGATCAGCTTGTATCCATGACGGGACAGCTTTACGATACGCTTGAAAAGGCGCTGGATCATCCAAAAGGCCTTATCCATCGGGACGGGGTTGTCTACAGACGGATTGAGATGCCGGCACAGGGAGGCCTTGATCTGGAAGCTGTCCGCAATGGCGCCCTGTCTGAAGCGAAAATCGTCATTGTCCAGCGCTCCCGGGGATACAGCCAGCGCAAGGCGCTTTCTGTAGAGGAGATTGCCCGCCTGAAGGCTGTGATGAATGATTATGCCCCCAAGGCGCTTTTGATTGTGGATAATTGCTATGGGGAGTTTGTAGAGGACAAAGAGCCTCTGGAAGCCGGAGCGGATCTGGTAGTGGGCTCCCTGATTAAAAATCCCGGGGGGACCCTTGCCATCTCCGGAGCTTATGTTGCTGCCTCCAGGAAAGAGCTGATAGAAGCAGTGGCTGACTCCTTTACCGTGCCTGGTATCGGAGATGAAATCGGCTGGGAGAGCGCTGAAAATCTGCGTCTAATGTTCCAAGGCCTTTATCTTGCACCTGGATTTGTGGAAGAGAGCCTGAAAGCAGCAGAATATGCGGCAATCAGGCTTTCACAGGCAGGGTATACGGTTTCCCCGGAACCTGGAGAAAAAAGAGGGGATATCATTCAGAGCATCCTGCTCCTGGATCCTGACAAACTGGTGCGCTTCATTCAGGGGATTCAGGCCTATTCTCCAGTTGATAGCCAGGTAAAGCCGATTCCCTGGGATATGCCTGGTTATGATCATCCTGTCATTATGGCTTCTGGTTCCTTCATCGGGGGGAGCTCTTCTGAACTTAGTGCAGATGCGCCGATCCGCCCTCCCTTTGTGGCTTATCTTCAGGGTGGGGTTCGTTTCCATTATTCCAAGGCAGCAATTGATAAGGCCCTGGAGGGGATAGAAGATGATTTTTAAAATATTTCAGGAACGTGGAGCCCTTTCCCGATATCTGGAAAAGGGAGGGAGCAATGCCCCTCTTGAGCTGGATTTCGGACATACAAGGATCAGCTGGGTGGAAGAGGAGAGTCCGGTTGCTCCTGATTCCATGTCATTCCTTGGAAGCCTCCACATACCAAGGAAAATCGCTCTGATTGAAGTCCCTGTCAGGGGAAACAGGGAGCTGCTCTTCCATTCTCCGGCAAAAGGCTACCTTCTGAAATGCCTGGATGCTATTCTGGAAGGGGATACCCTGACGATCCGCTATGCCAATGAGGATCCGGCTGTCCTACTGGCTTATCTGAGGAGCCTTCAGGATGAGATCAACAGGGAAGCGGCAGAATTTGAAGCTGGAAAAGGATAGAGAGGATAGAGATGGAAAGAGAAGGGGAGCAGCTTACTGCTCCCCTTCTCTTTTTCATTTCACGTTATTGTAATCAGGATAGCACCTTGATAAGCCATTGGAAGAGGGGAAGGTGCAAGATGGTTATAAGACCGTTCAAGGGAATGGATAATGCGCTGTAAGCTCCTGTCAGAGTCCCCTCCTCTAAAGCCTGGGAGGTACCCATGACATGGCTGGCCATACCTAGGGCGCAGCCTCTGGCAATAGGGGTCCTGACCCTTATAAAAGTCAGGAGTGAGCGGCCGAGGATCGCCCCACCGATCCCTGTGACCATCACCCCCAAGACAGCAGCCCCCGTACTGCCTCCCGTTATGGAAGAAGCCTCAATGGCCATGGCTGTGGTGATAGATTTGGGTAAGAGGCTTAGGGTCAGATATGGGGAAAGGCTGAATAGCCTGGAAAAAAGGGCTATGGAAATGAAGGAGGTCCAGATGCTGATCAGACTGGCGGCCGCCATCGGCTTGAGATGTTTCATGAGAATTTCCAGGTTCTCATATAAGGGGACGGCCAGGACGACAATGCTGATTCCCAATAAGGCGCTGATATACTGGGCGCCTTCATAATAGAGGCTATAGGGGGTATCGAAGGCGTAGAGGATTGCCATGAGAATAGCAGTAGAAGCGATATTAGGATGGAGGAAGATGATTTTATTCCGGCGGTAGACAGGGAGGAAGAAGAGATAGAGGAGGAGGGTGCCGAAAAACCCATATAAAACAGTATCATTCATGATTCTGCTCCTGATCTGAATCTTCAGCGCTTCTGCTGAAGTAGCCTGCAGCAGCACCTGTCAGTGACAGGGTGAAGAGGAGGCTCAGGAGGAGGACCAGCAGCATAGGCAGGAGGGATGACCTGAAATCCTCAAACAGAAGGAGCATAGAGACACTTA
>CAYMDI010000091.1:0-5548 GCA_964389165.1 uncultured Eubacteriales bacterium
TCTCAATCAGCCTGGGTTCTGCTTCAAGAGCCGCCCCATAAATCCCTTCGTTGGGAAGGAACATGATGACGAATTCAGGGCTTTCAGGGAACTGATCCCAATAGCTCTTGGCGCTAAGCTTCCCGATATGGTCCAGAACCTGCCTGCCATGCTCCCGGAGCCAGCGGGCCCTTGCTGCATCGTCCTCAGCCTCAATCATCTCCAGATAGGCGGAAAGGCTGGTTTTAGCATCAATGACGATAAGCTTTCCTCCAGGAAGGCGGATAAGCATATCCGGACGCAGCTTTCCCCCTTCTGATTCAGTGGAAGCCTGTTCCAGGAAATCCACATAGGGAAGCATCCCAGCCATCTCCACCACCCGCCGGAGCTGGATCTCTCCCCAGCGTCCCCTTGTCTGTGGCGCACGGAGGGCTTTCACCAGATTGGCTGTTTCCAGCTGCAGCTTGCTTTGATCTTCCTTGAGGAAGCGGAATTGCTCCTTGACCTCTGTAAAGGTCTGAAGGTAGTCTTTCTCAATCGATTCCAGCCGGCCCCGGACCTGGTCCAGGGTCTCCCGCATGGGAAGCACCAGATTGCGGATCGCTTCCTCCTTCTTCTCCAGGGAAGTTTCCCCTTCCCTGCTCTGGCTCTCCAGTGTGCTTTTGGCCAGATTGAGGAATTGCTGGGCGCTTTCACTGAGAACCTGGCTGGAAAGGGAACGGAAAGCATTTTCCAGCTCTGCCCGGCCTGTCCGCAGGAAGGCTTCCTTCTCAGCGAAGATCCGGCGTTCTCCATCCAAAGCCATTTCCTGTTCTCTTACCTTCAGGTCCATCAGGCTAAGACGCTTGCGGAAATAGAGGCTGGCAAGAAAGAGACCTGCTGCAAAACCTGCGGCGGTCCAAAGAATGATGTCTGTCATGCCTCCTCCTCTACAATGCCATCCCATCGATAGAATTCTCCCAGACGGCTGAAATACAGATAAGTCTCTTTTACAGGAATCCTGCAGATTTCTTCCAGCGCTTTGCGGTACAAAGCCAGCTGCCTGCTGTATTCCCTGCTTTTTTCAGGGAGTTCTTCCCGGGTGGCTTTGTCCGTCTTATAGTCCACGAGAACGGCTCCATCCTCTTCTACAAAAAAGAGATCCATGATTCCCTGTACCATGAGCTTCTGATCCCCCTGAAAATCCGGAAAAATCCCACGGGGATCGGCCAGCAGGGTGAAGGGCTGCTCCTTCTCCAGGCGTCTGGCCCCCAGAATCCGCTGATACATGGGGGATTTCACGAAACTAATTATACCACGGATATCCAGAACATCATATTCAGACTCCTTCAGAATCCCCTGCTGCAGCAAGCTCCTCAGATACTCTCTTATCTCTTCTTCTCTGTAATTCCTGTCAAAGGGCAGGATTTCCATCACCAGATGAAAAAGGGTTCCGATCTGAGCCCGGTTCAAGGGCTGATCCTCCAGAAATGCCGGAACAGTCCTGAGTTCGCTCTTCATCAGGTCTCTGGACAAGGCCTCTTCCAGATTTCTTGTGCGCAGATAATCACTGGCTGATAGTTTCTTCGGGAAAGGCTGCTGAAGACGTGTAATCTCCCCTTGCTGCACCTTGACCTTGCTTTCTGTAAGGACCTTTGCAGGGAGGGCGCGGATTTCCTCCAGCCCTTGGATATTCAGCTGGAAAGCCTGATACACTTCCTTGTCATGGAAATATTCCGGAAGGATCAGGTCAAGGAAGCTCGTCCTGTCGCTTAAAGGCAGGATCGGCGCCTCTTTCCAGCGCCCCAGAGATTTTTCCAGGTCTTTTACGTATCCCACCAGAAAAAGCCTGTCCTCTGCCCGGGTCATAGCCACATAGAGGAGATTCAGCTGGTCCTCCAGATTCTCAAATTGTTCAGCCATTTTTATCAGTGTTTTTGAGAGGTGTGGAGCCTTTTTAGGTTCTGCCTTCTGACCTCCCAGTCCCAGGAGGCGATGGAGACTGATCCTTTGCTGTGACCTGGAGGAAAACTTCTTGCCCAGCCCTGTGAGAAAGACATTAGGATATTCCAGTCCTTTGCTCTTATGGATGGTGACCATCCGGACCACATCCGCATCTTCCGCCAGCATGGAAGAAACAGGCACCCGGACCTCAAGCTTTTCAATCTGACGGACATATTCCAGAAATCCCCGGATATGGCCTGCATTGTTCTTCTCGTATTCCATGGCCAGCCGCAGGACTTCCTTCATATTCAGATCTTCTTGGTCTGCATCTGGCTTCCTGAAAATACTGTAATAATATTGGGTCTCAAAAAGAAGCTTGATGATGAAATCCGGAAGGTTGCTGTTTTCCGCTTCATTCTTCATGCTTTCCAGCTCTTCCTGAAAAAAGCGGATCTTATGGAGGGTCCTTTCCTCCAGGGAGGCCTCAGAGAGCCTCTTCTTCAGACTATCCCACAAACTCTCCCCCCGAGGGGTGCCCTTTCGGATCAGGGCCAGCTCTTCAAGGGTGAAGCCATAGCGGAAGGACTTCAGGATATGCAGGAGAGGAAGGTCCTGGTGGCGATTGTCAATGATGGCCAGATAGTCCATGAGATAGCTTACGCTTAAGGAGGTGAGGAAGCCAGCATCCCCCTCGCCGTAGATCGGAATATGGTAGCAGTCGAAGACCTCCCGGAAGGTTTCCACAGACCCTTTCACGGAATAGGATATTATCGCAAAATCTCTGTAGCGGCAGCCTTCCTCATCTACAAGCCTGCGGATCCTTTTCGCGCAGACCAGCGCCTCCTGGTAAGCAGACTGTTCCTTCTTGTATCCTTCCAGAGCATCCTGGTCCTCTCCTTCATCATCTTCTCCGGACTCTTCATCCGCAGCCCCATGAAGCAGCCATAATTCACCTGGATCCGTCCGCTGCTGGCTGGGACTTCCATGAACCAGACGGGCTTCCTCGCTGTAACAGACGGATGATACATGTCCCTCCATCAGCCTTTGAAAAAGGCTGTTCACGCTATTGATAACCCCTGGGCTGCTGCGGAAATTGCGATTCAGGAGCAGGCTGTCCCGGTCCGGGTGCTCCTGGAACTCGCGGATTGTCCCATCAAAAATGGAGGAGTCAGCCAGCCGGAAGCGATAAATGCTCTGCTTCTTGTCCCCCACAAAGAACAGGCCTCCCTCTCGGGCCAGAAGGCGGAAGATCTTCTCCTGAGCCCTGTTGGTATCCTGGAATTCATCAAAAAAGACATATCTGTAATATTCCTGATAAGCCCTCAGGACCTCGGGATGCTCCTGGAAAAGCGCCAAGGTGAAATGAGTGATATCATTGAAATCAAAGGCACCAAGCCTCCGTTTTCTGGCAATAAGGCTATCGCCAAAGCTCTTGACCAGGGAAATGAGATACTCCATCACCGGAACTTCCCGGAGCATGTCTTCAAGACCCTGGGATACCTGCAGACTCAGGGCATTGCGCAACAGGGTCTTATGCTTTTTCAGCTGGCCGCGCAGTTTTTTGAAGCTTTCATGAATGCCGGGGGACTGTTCCTTTCTGGAGATTTTATCTGTCATCCTGGGGTGATGGAATTCTCCGTGGGAAAAGATGGAAACCGGATCACCTTGCTGCAGGATGGCCTGAAAGTCCTGGAGCTGGGTATAATCCTCTTGCCAGAGTTCCTGATAGCCGGGGCTTCCCTGCTGGGCCAGCTCCCCCACCTCCCGGAGGAGGCGCTCCCATTCTTCTATCAGAGGCAGGATCTTCAGAGGCAGGTAGCGTTCCATGAGGAAAGTCCCGCCAGGACCCCTCCGGAAGCCCTGGGCCCCCTTCCTGTACATCTCTAATGCATTATCCAGCCAGACCTCCGGGTCCTCATTGCTGCGGCTGAAATTATATATCTGTATAAGGGACTGCCGCAGACCCCGGTCTCCTAAGGCTTCTCCATATGCATCCCGGAGGGAGATAAAGCGGGGGTCAGCTTTGCCATATTCCTTTTCCAGGAGTTCTTGCAGGGTCTCCTCCTGCAGGCGCTTGGTCATAACCTCATCCAGAAGGCTCAGGTCCGTATCCAGATCCAGAAGCCGGGCATGGCTGCGGACGATTTTCAGGCAGAAGGAATCTATGGTCCGGATATCCGCACCATCAGCCAGTTCGCTCTGGCGTTCGAGAAAGGCCAGGGCTTCTGAAAGCCTGCTGCCTGTCAGTCCCTTTGCGCCTCCTGGATATTCTCCACCCTCTGGATCTCTGGCTTCTTCCAGCTTTTCCTTCAGCTTGCGCCTCATATCCCTTGCACTCTTATTTGTAAAGGTGATCATCAGAATATTGCTGATGGAGACCTGTCTTTCTAAAATCAGCCGCAGCACCCTGGCAATGAGGACTGTGGTCTTTCCGGAACCTGCTGAGGCCGAGAGGATCAGATCCTGATCCTGTGAGACATCCAGTGCGGCAAGCTGTTCATCAGTCCATTTCATTGTCAGTGTCCTTTCTGCCTGCAGCATCATTGTCCTTGCTGATCCGCCGCTGGGTTCTCCGTTCTATAATGCGGCAGATGTTCTTGTAGCGGCAATAGGTGCAGCCCTGGTCGCTGGGTCTGTAATAATAGGGTTCAGGCAGGAAATCACCCTGCTGAATCTTCCCGAAGTGCTGGCGGAGATTCTCCTCCATGGCTCCTTCCAGGGCTGCAAAAGCCTCTGCCCCTTCATTCAGGTAGCTCTTCCCGGAAATCCTGCGTTTCCCCTCCTTCAGAAGGATGGGAAGATAGCCCATCGCCCCTGGAAGGACCGGCCTGCCCAGGACCTTCTCCCCGTTGTCTGTCAATGTCTTGAGATACAGGGGGAGCTGGAAGGATAAGCCTCCCCGGATCCTCCATTCCTGGAACGCCCGTTGGTTCAGCTTGTAGTCCAGAACCCTGGCATAGGATTCTCCCTCCTGTTCCAGAAGATCCACCCTGTCGATTTTCCCCTCAAGGCGCACAGCCTCCCCAGACTCTGCAGAAAAACACCAGGGAGGAAGGGCCTTTCCTGTTCCGAACTCCAGTTCGTAGGCCACTGGTCGGTATCCCGATTCTGCCGTTTCCTGGCGGATATATTCCAGAAGGGACAGTCCCTCTTCATAGGCCTTGTTGCGATAATAGGCATGGGTCAGGCTATCATAGCGATCCAGACCCAGCTTCTCCCCCTCTTCCAGGAAGAAGGCTCTGAGATGGTCCAGATGATCTTGCTGATCTGTGAAAAACCCTTTCTGCCCGGCCCGCATCAGGACATTATGGAACAGATTACCATACGCTATTGCAGAGATTTCAAAATCCCCTTCTTCGGCAGGACGGATGGCATACTTGAGAAAGAAGGCATAGGGGCAGCTCCCGTAGGTTTCCATTTTAGAAATGGAAAAATAGGGGATCCCATCCCGATAGAGGGCTTCCCGGACAATCGCTGCGGCCACCATGCCATCAGCCAGCTCTTCCTTGGTATAGGCCCCCAGCCTGGCCAGAAGCCTTTTAGCCTCCTCATCCGGTTCCAGTACAGGAGGGGGTCCTTGCTGGAAGGTGCTGCGGATCAGCTGCACCAGGGAGGCCTCCCGGGAATAGGCATAGTCCGCATCCGT
>CAYMDI010000092.1:0-5526 GCA_964389165.1 uncultured Eubacteriales bacterium
AACCGCAGCAGGGGACCTGCGGTCTATGCCCTCCGGGCTCAGGTGAACCGCCGCCTGGATGCCCAGGAGATGCTGAAGACCCTGGAAGAGACCCCCGGCCTGGATATCTTCCAGGGAGAGGTATCTGAAATACTCACCCAGGAGGGAAGGCTGGCCGGGGTGAAGCTGGCCACAGGCCTTTCCTTCCGCTGCACCAGCCTGATCCTGGCCACAGGAACCTATCTGTCCTCTCGGGTGATCATCGGGGACTATGTCCGGGAATCCGGACCTCAGGAGCTTTCCAACAGCCGTTATCTGGCAGGCTCCCTTCATGCCCTGGACATCCCCACCCGCCCCTTCAAAACAGGAACCCCTCCCCGCCTCCACAGGGGGATCCTGCATCTGGAAGCCCTGGAAGTCCAGCCTGGAGATGCCCCGGAATATGCCTTCAGCTTCCGGGGGGAGGCGGGAGAGCTTCCCCAGGTGGACTGCTACCTGGCCTATACAGGGAAGAAGACGGAAGAGGTGATCCGGGAGAATCTCCACTTATCACCTCTCTTTTCCGGGGTGATCCAGGGGGTAGGCCCCAGATACTGCCCTTCCATTGAGGACAAGATCCAGCGTTTCCCTGAGAAGTCCAGCCACCATCTCTTTCTGGAGCCGGAAGGCTATGATACGGAAGAGATCTACCTTCAGGGCTTTTCCACAAGCCTCCCGGCAGAAGTCCAGCTGGAAATGGTCCGCTCCATTCCCGGTCTGGAGGAGGCCAAGATCCTGAAGCTGGGCTATGCCATTGAATACGAGGTCATTGATGCCATGGAGCTCCTGCCCACCCTGGAGTCTAAAAAGCTGGAGAACCTGTACTTCGCAGGACAGATCCTGGGCACCTCCGGCTATGAAGAAGCTGCTGCCTTAGGGATTATGGCGGGAATCAATGCCAGTCTGAAGCAGCAGGGGAAGGAGCCCTTTATCCTGGACCGTTCTGAAGGATATATCGGGGTCCTCATTGACGATCTCATTACCAAGGGAACCCAGGAGCCCTACCGCATGTTCACCTCCCGGGCGGAGTATCGCCTGCTCCTGCGCCAGTCCAATGCAGACCGCCGGCTCCTGCCTTATGGCTATGCCCTTGGTCTCATACCCCAGGAAGAATACCATGAGCATCTGGAGAAGATGGCCCGGATCGATGGGGAAATCCGGCGTCTGGAAGGCCTTAGGATCTCCCCTCAGGATCCCGGCCTGGGAGCCCTTCTGGAGCAGGCAGGAAGCGCGCCCCTGGAACAGGGGATCCGGGGGGATGCCCTGCTGAAGCGTCCGGAAATCTCCTATGAAAGCCTGGCTGCCCTCTATCCTCCAGCCCTGCCCCTTCATCCCCGGGAAGGGGAAGAGGTGGCCCTGATGATCAAGTATGCCGGATATATCCGCAAGCAGGAGGAGCAGGTCGCTTCCTTCCGGAGGGGGGAGAAGAAGCTGATCCCTGCCTGGCTTACGGATTTCCGGGAGGTCCGGGGGCTGACCCTGGAGGCCGTGGAAAAGCTGAACCAGGTCCAGCCTCGGTCTGTGGGCCAGGCCAGCCGCATCTCCGGCATCACCCCGGCCGATATCCAGGTGCTACTCATCTATCTGGAGAACCAGCGGCGCAAGGAGGCTGACCATGAGTGATCTGAAAGCCTACCTTGCCTCTCTCTGGCCTTCCCTTCAGGAAGAGGAGCTGGAGGCCCTGAGCCGTTTTTCCACCCTCCTGGAGGAAGCCAATCGGCATATCAGCCTCACAGCCATCCGGGAGCCCCAGGATAGCGCGATCAAGCACTTCTGGGATTCTCTGGCCTTCCATAAGGCACTGGAGCTCCAGGGTGGGGAGTCCCTCCTGGATCTGGGGAGCGGCCCGGGCTTTCCTGGAATGGTCCTGGCCATCATGAATCCCCATAGCACCTTCACCCTGGTGGATTCTGTAGGGAAGAAAACGGCCTTCCTTCAGGAAACAGCCAGGTCCCTGGGCCTGAAGAATGTCACAGTCCTTCAGGGCCGGGCGGAAGGATTAGGGCAGGACCCCCGCTATCGGGAAGCCTTTGATGTTGCTGTGGCCCGAAGCGTAGCCTGGCTTCCCACCCTCAGCGAATACCTCCTGCCTTTCCTCAGGGAGGGGGGGGTTATGGCAGTCTCCAAGGAAGCCCCCTGGAAAGAGGAGGCTGCTGCCAGCCAGAGAGCCATAGATCTTCTGGGCGGGGCTTTCCTGAAGGCTCTCCCTTATGAGCTGCCCCTTTATGGGAACCAGCGGGGCTTCCTTTTCTACAGGAAGGTAAAGAAGACCCCCAAAGCCTATCCGCGCAGGGAGGGGATTCCCCTGAAGCGGCCGCTGTCTTAATCCGGTATATTGTTCATGAAAGGATGTTTCACGTGAAACATCCTTTCATTCATTCTGAAACTTCATTTTTTGTGATATAATGAAAAAGCTATGAAAGAAGAGGAAGCCATGAAAATAATTGCCATGATCAATCAGAAGGGCGGGGTGGCCAAGACTACCAGTACTGTCAACCTGGGAGCCTATCTGGCCCTGGCCGGAAAGCGCACCCTGATCCTGGACCTGGATCCCCAGGGAAACACCACAAGCGGACTTGGGGTGAACCGCTATGACCTGCCCCGCTGCATCTATGACGGACTCATTGACGGAGAGGCTCCCGAGAGCCTCATCCTCCCTACAGCCCATGATAAGCTGGATCTCCTCCCCGCCACCATCCAGCTGGCCGGGGCTGAAATCGAGATGGTGGGCATGCTTACCCGGGAGTATCTCCTGAAGAACCTCCTGAAGGAGCTGAAGGGCTATGACTATGTCCTTATCGACTGCCCTCCCTCCCTGGGCCTTCTGACCATCAATGCCCTGACTGCAGCTCAGGAATATATCGTCCCCATCCAATGCGAGTACTATGCTCTGGAGGGCCTGGGACAGCTTCTGAAGACAGTGGAGCTGATCCGCAAGGGGCTGAATCCGGAGCTGGAGCTCCTGGGGGCCCTGATGACCATGTACAATCCCAGCGCCAATCTCTCCGCCCAGGTGGTGGCAGAGGTCCGGGCCTTTTTCCGGGAGAAGGTCTTCGATACAGTAATCCCCCGGAGCATCCGTCTTGCAGAGGCCCCCAGCTATGGGGAACCCATATCAACCTATGCCCCGGGCTCCAAAGGAGCCCGGGCCTATGAGGCTTTGGCCAAGGAGGTGCTTGCACGTGGCTAAGAAAGGACTGGGAAAAGGGCTTTCTGCCCTGATTCCCGAAAAGGAGCTGCCCAGCGGGGCGGAAGTCATTGAAGTGCCCCTGGAAAAGATCCGCAGGAATCCGGACCAGCCCAGGAAGGCCTTCCGGAAGGAGGCTCTGGAGGAGCTGGCCGCTTCCATCCGGGAGCATGGGGTGATCCAACCCCTGCTTCTCATGCCGGAGGGGGATGGATATATCCTGGTAGCCGGGGAACGGCGCCTCCGGGCCAGCCAGCTGGCAGGCCTTGCCACAGTTCCGGCGATCTTACGGAAGATGGGGCAGGAGGATTCTGCAGCCCTGGCCATTATCGAAAACATCCAGCGGGAGAATCTTACCCCCCTGGAGGAGAGCCAGGCCTATCAGCGGCTGATCCAGCTCCATGGCATGACCCAGGAACGCCTGGGAGAGACCCTGGGCAAGAGCCGCAGCTATATCACCAACAGCCTCCGCCTCCTCCATCTTCCTGAGAGCATCAGAGAAGCCATTGAAGAGGGCCTCCTCTCCCCCAGTCATGGCCGGAGCATCCTCTCTGTCCCAGAAGAGCATCGGGAGGAGCTAGGCGCCTACGTCCTGGCGAAAAGGCTCTCCGTCCGGGAGCTGGAGGAGCTGGTCCGGAACTTCGATATCCAATCCATCCGCAAGAAGGAAGGGCTGAAGCCCGGGATCAGGGAGAAGGACGTCCACGTCCGGGCTGTGGAGAAGACCCTGGAGGAGAGCTTCGGGACCAAGGTCCAGATTAAAGGGAAGCACAAGGGCTCCATCACCCTGGCCTACTACTCCAAGGAAGACCTGATGCGGATCACCGATCTGCTTCTTGGGAAATAGTTTCACGTGAAACATAAGGAGAAAGCCATGAAAACCCCGTATCTCCACCTGGAATACCACAGGCTTCTGGAGAATATCCAGGCTATTGCAGCCCTGGCCAGGGCCAACGGAACCTGCCTGCGCCCCCACTGCAAGAGCCACAAGACCCTGGAAATCGCCAGGCTGCAGCTGGAGCATGGAGCCACAGGGATTACAGCCGCTACTTTGAAGGAGGCTGAGATGTG
Organism: uncultured Eubacteriales bacterium; assembly: GCA_964389165.1. GTDB lineage: Bacteria > Bacillota > TC1 > TC1 > TC1 > CAYMDI01. Next base: position 4,277 of record CAYMDI010000092.1, read on the forward strand.
CCTGAGGGGAGGGATCCCTTCTGTGACCCTGGCGTACCCCCTGGTTGACAGGGAGAAGGCCGAAGCCTTCCAGTCCCTCCGGGAGCTGGGAGAACTGCGCACCATCGTCATTTCCAGGGAGCATGGAAAATGGCTGAACCAGGCTTTTGCCGGAGCTGCTCCCCTTCCCGTCTACCTGAAAATCGATTCAGGCCTGGGCCGCCTGGGGGTCCTGCGGGAAGAAGCCGCTTCCTTGGCCAGCTACCTGAAGGGACTGGAGAACCTCCGGCTCATAGGCCTTCTGACCCATGGGGGGATGAGCTACAGCGGGGCCATCACCCTGGAAGAGGCTGCCCTGCAGGAGGTGGAAAGCACCTTCCTTCCGGAACATCCTGAACTCATCCGCTCCTGCGGCTCCACCCCCAGCATCCGCCCACTCCTCCGGCATCCGGAAGTCCAGGAAGCCAGGCCGGGGAACTATGTCTTCTACGACAGGACCATGCTGGCTCTTGGAGCAGCAAGCCCGGAGCAGGTCTCCCTCTTCCTTAAGGCCATGGTTCTGGACAGGAAGGAAGACAGGCTGATCATCGATGCGGGAAGCAAAGCCCTCTCCAGCGACGGAGGGGTGCATGGGAATCAGAGCCTGGAAGGCTATGGGCATATCCTGGAGGATCCCAGCCTGATTCTGTACAGGCTTTCAGAAGAGCACGGCTTTGTCAGGGGGCCTGGCATCTCAGCCTTCCGCCCCGGGGATATCCTGACCATCATCCCCAACCATGCCTGCGCTACTGTGAACCTCCATGATTCCATGGAGGTCTGGAAGGAGGGCGGATACGTCCGGCCTTTTAAGATTGCTGCCAGAGGACATTAATTATGCAAGAACTCATGAGAAAAATAAAGAAAACAGAAAAGCTGGCGGCCCTTCCCGCCCTGGCTCCCCTGTATCAGGGGCACAGCCAGGCCTATGTGATGAACCTGGTAAAGAAGGGGATTGCCGCCTTGCGGGAGGAGCTCCGACAGGGCCGGATCCGGGAGGAAGGGGAGCTGGACGCTTTTGTCTGCGCCTATGTGCTGAAGCAGGAAGCCTCGGAAGGAAAGGCCCGGCATCAGCGGGTCCTGAACTGCACAGGGACGGTCCTGCATACAAATCTGGGCAGGGCTGTCCTCTCCCCCCGGGCAGGAAAAGCCCTTGAGGCCCTCTCCCACAGCTATTCCAATCTGGAGCTGAATCTGGAAACAGGAAAGCGGGGCTCCCGCTATGACCATGTCAC
>CAYMDI010000093.1:0-5482 GCA_964389165.1 uncultured Eubacteriales bacterium
AATCAATACCCCTTATGGTATAATGTGGGCAGAGGTGCATCATGAAAATCAAGATTATCAATGGCCCCAACCTCGGGGCTCTGGGCCAGCGGGAACCTGGAATCTACGGGAAGGAAACCCTTGGGGAACTGGAAGAGAGATGGATTTCCCATGGACAGTCCCTTGGTCTTGAAGTTGCTGTTTTCCAGTCCAATGGAGAAGGGGAAATCCTTGACTTCATTCATGCGACTTCCGGAGATACAGATGGCTACATCATCAATCCCGGCGCTCTGACCCATTACAGCTATGCTTTGAGGGATGCTATTTCTGCAGTGGGCAAGCCGTTTCTGGAGGTCCATATCTCCAATGTGGACAGCAGGGAGGAGTTCCGGCGCCATTCGGTCATCAGCCCGGTAGCAGCCGGAAAAATCAGCGGACTTGGAACAGCAGGATATCTTCTGGCGCTGGAATATTATGCCGGGAAATGAAAATCTGAGGCAAGACGTCTCTTCTCTTTTCACAGAACCTGTATCCCTGACCTATCTGTCGGGAATGGAGGGGTTAGAAGGGGCGGTTCTGGAACGGACGGATGAGCTTATCCTGCTGACAGATCCCCGGTATCTTGAAGAGGCCAGATCGCGCTTTCCCGGAGAGGTCCGGGGTCTGGAGGGAAGTCTCGAAGATGCTATGAAGGAAATTGCCCGAGAGAAGGGCATCACCGGGATGTGCTTTGAGGGGGAGATGCCTTTCTGGAAGGGGCAGCGTCTGACCGCCGCTTTAAAGGAAGCAGGGGTCTCCATGGAAGGGGCTGCAGGCCTTCTCCGGAGCCGGCGTATGGTGAAGAGACCGGAGGAACAGGATCTGATCCGAAAAAGCGCGGAGATTACAGACAGCATTTTTGCGGATGCACTGACATACATCAGAGAAGGAATCCGTGAAAAGGAGCTCAGCAGGAAGCTGGAGATCTCCATTCTGGAACACCAGGGTGATGGCAGCAGCTTTCCGCTAATGGCTCTTTTCGGCAGTTCAGCCAGCAAGCCTCATGGGACTCCCGGAGACCAGCCTCTTGAATGGGGGATGCCGGTTCTTCTGGATATCGGGTCCAGATACAGAGGCTATGCATCGGATATGACCCGGATGCTTTCCCTGGGGGATCCAGGAGGAGATTTCCGTCAGCATTATGACTTTCTTCTGGAACTGCAGGTCAGAGCGGTAGCAATGGTGAGGCCCGGGGCATCAGCCAGGGATATCCATGAGTACGTCAGCGGCAGCTTTGCCGAAGCCGGACTTCAGGTGCTTCATAGCACCGGACATGGGGTAGGGCTTGAAATTCACGAAGCTCCCTATCTGGGTAAGTCTTCAACGGATATACTGGAGGCTGGGATGGTCCTTACCATCGAGCCGGGACTATACCTCCCCGGGAGATACGGGATGAGGATTGAAGATCTGGTCCTGGTCACCCCAGAAGGCTGTGAGATCCTATCGAAAACCCCGAAAGAGCTTATCATCCTCTAAAGGGATGTTTGCAGATACAGACTGAAACAGATGAGACAGACACAATTTGGAAGGGAGAAGCAATTTGATTTCTACAAGCGATTTTAAGACAGGACTGACCATTGAATTCGACGGGGATATCTACACAATTGTGGAATTCCAGCATGTTAAGCCGGGGAAAGGTGCAGCCTTTGTCCGTACCAAGCTGAAAAACCGCCGCTCTGGCTCCATCGTTGAAAAAACCTTCCGTTCCGGGGAGAAAGTAGAGAAGGCCCATATTGAAAAACGGGAAATGCAGTTCCTGTACAGTGAAGGGGATGATTTCTTCTTCATGAATACAGAAACCTATGATCAGGTCTCCCTGTCCAGAACCCAGCTGGGAGATGAGAATATCCGCTTTCTCAAAGAGAATATGAATATCCAGGTTATGGTTTACGGAGAAGAGACAATCGGCATCGAGCTTCCCAACACAGTAGTCCTGAAGGTTGTGGAAACAGAGCCAGGAGTCAAGGGGGATACAGCCTCCAATGTGACAAAGGCTGCCACCATGGAAACAGGTGCAGTGATCCGTGTGCCCCTCTTCGTCAATGAAGGGGATGAATTAGTGATCGATACCCGCAATGGCGAGTACGTATCAAGAAATTAAGGAAAGAGGAGGAAGGAATCATGAGTGAAGCAGAAAAAGTAACACAGACAGGTCGGATCAAGATCGCAGACAATGTTGCTGCAGCAATTGCCAATATCGCAGCTCAGGAAGTCGAGGGCGTTATCAAGGTCATCGGCAGCTCCACGTCCCCCATCAGCGAAATGTTCGGAAAACGGAATCTGGCTAAAGGGGTCAAGGTGAATATGGATGAAGAAGGGACCAATATCGAGCTTTCCCTGGTAATCCTTCATGGCGTTAATATCGTAAAAGTCGGGGAAGAAGTGCAGAAGAGCGTCAAGGAAGCAGTAGAGTCCATGACAGGGATTTCTGTAAAGAATGTAGACATCACCATTGCAGATATCGTATTTGAAGTGAAAAAGGAAGAAGAAGCCCCGGAAGAGGAGTAGGATATGGCAAGAAGAATTTTCTCCATTTTCATTTTCTTCCTAATCATTCTGGCCACTTTGTATGAGACTCTCATCTGGCTCATGCAGGGAGAACCTATGTTCCCAAGGGAATTTATCACCCTTGGCATTATGGGAGGCGCCCTCCTTGGGTTCTTCGTCCTCTCAGGGGGCAGCAAGGGCAAGAAGGACAGGCAGAATAAAATCGTCATCAAGGAAGATAAGAACAGCATTCTGATTGCAGAGGCTGCCATTATCTCCATGGTGCGCAATGCCCTGGCCAGGGTATCCCAGGTGAAATCCGGAGATATCCGGGTCCTCCATGGAAAAGAAGGCCGGATCTCCTTACGGATTGCCGTCATCCTGGATGCAGGGAGCGACGTTGTAACAGTAACGGGACAGATTGAGGAAGAAGTCCATCAGACTTTCAGCGCCTTCCTGGAAGACCGTCTGGAAAGGGTTGAGGTCACTATTCAAGGATTCCAGGAAATCCAGCAGCAATAAGGAAAAAATTACAGGAAGACAGAGGTGCTTTGTGAGCAGACGTGATTCAAGAATCTACGCCATGGGGGTGGCTTACCGGAAGGAACTGGGCACCCAGGAAGAGCCTACCATCCTGGATGAAGAGCCTCAGGAGGGGGACAGGGAGTTTGCAGAGGCCCTGTTGAGGAATCTGGAAGCTTCCAGTGACACCTATAAAGAGGCGATTCAGGGGATTCTTAAAGATTGGACTTTCCAGCGTCTGGGGTACCTGGAACGGAGCATCCTCCTGCTGGGCTTTGCGGAATTAGAGAATTTCACGGAGATTCCCCTTAAGGCTAGCCTGGATGAGTGGGTGGAGCTGGCAAAATCCTATTGCGGACATGAAGCGAAAAAACTGGTAAATGGGGTTCTGAACCAATACAAAAACCAGCTGGTCCGGGAGGGCCGCAGGAGTGAGTAAGGCCTTTCTGGGAATCGATACCAGTATGTATACGACTTCAGCGGCAGTTCTGGATGAAGAGGGCAGGATCCTTTTCGAAGAGCGCAGGCTGCTGGAGGTTCCCCCGGGAAAGCGAGGACTGCAGCAGAGCGCTGCAGTCTTTGCGCATATCAGGGCTCTTCCGGAAATCCTGGAGGGCGTCCGGGGCCTAAGTCTGGATCTGGCAGCTGTTGCCTATAGCGGGAAGCCCCGCCCTCTCCCAGACTCCTATATGCCTGTATTCAAGGCAGGAGAAGCTTCAGCAAGAAGCATTGCAGCTGTTCTGGAGATCCCGGCCTATCCTGTCAGTCATCAGGAAAACCACCTTGGGGCAGCTTTGTGGAGCGAGAAAATGGATCTCCAGGAACCTGTGCTCTTCCTCCATCTTTCCGGAGGAACCACAGAGATCCTCCGGGCAGAGCCCCGGAAGGATGGGAGGGGTTTTTCCATGACGCTGCTTGGATGCTCTCAGGACATTTCAGCAGGCCAGCTTCTGGACAGGATCGGTGTGTCTATGGGTCTTCCCTTTCCGGCAGGACCTTTCATGGAAGAACTTAGCAGGAGCTGGCGGGAGGGCCAAGTTGGAAATCCCCCTAATCCCTTGAAAGTCTGCGAAAAAAATGGTAATCTTTTTTTTAGCGGGTTAGAAACAAGACTGTCGAAAATCCTCTCTCAGGGGCAGATGGAACCGGGAGAGGCTGCAGCCCATCTGGAAGATATTATTGCCAGATCTCTGCTGCAGGGCATTGGCCGTGCCAGACAGTCATCCCCTGTTGAAACCATTATCATTGCTGGCGGTGTGGCAGCCAACCTGAGAATCAGAGAAATATTGCAAAAGGAACTTCCTGCAGATGTCCTTGTTTTCCCGGATGCGCGCTATTGCGGGGATCATGCCCTGGGTGCAGCCTATCTGGCAAAGCGGATGTACGAAAAATCTTAGGAGGCGGAGAATGTACGAGATCGTTCACAAGGAAATGCTGAACCCCAATGTTGTCCTCATGGATGTTCTGGCTCCGGAGGTTGCCAGAAACTGCAAGCCCGGCCAGTTCATTGTGCTGCGCATCGATGAGCAGGGGGAGCGGATTCCCCTGACCATTGCAGACTATTTCCCGGAAAAGGGCCTTGTCCGGATTGTAACCCAGGCTGTGGGCTATACAAGCCGGAAGATGACCACCATGGAAGAGGGAGATGGCTTTCTGGACTTTATCGGGCCCTTAGGACGGGAAAGCGAAGTTGAAAATTATGGTACAGTCCTATGCGTCTGCGGCGGTCTGGGCATCGCTCCGATGTTTCCCATTGCCAGAGCCCTGAAAGAGGCCGGCAATCGCGTCATTACAGTTGTGGGAGCCCGGAATAAGGATATCCTGATCTGGGAGGACGTGCTCCGCACTGTAAGCGATGAGCTTTATGTCACCACGGATGACGGCTCATACGGAGAAAAAGGCGTGGTTACCGATGTAGCCAGAAAGATCCTGGAACGGGAGAAAATCCAGCGGGCCTGGGCTATCGGACCTGTCATCATGATGAAGTTCACCTCCCTTCTGACAAAGGAATTTGAGGTGCCGACCATTGTCAGCATGAACCCCATCATGGTAGATGGGACCGGGATGTGCGGAGCCTGCCGCCTGGAAGTAGGAGGCGAGACCCGCTTTGCCTGTGTGGACGGCCCGGAATTTGACGGCCATACAGTAAACTGGGACCTTTCCATGAGAAGGATGAACATCTACAGGGCCAAGGAACAGATTGCCCTGGAGAAAGCCGGAAAGGGAGGATTTTAAGATGGCGCTGAATCTGAACAGAGTACCTATGCCCAACAGGGATCCTGAAGTCCGGAACAAGGATTTTGTCGAAGTTGCAGAAGGCTACGATCTTAATCTGGCCCTGGAAGAGGCTTCCCGCTGTCTGGACTGCAAGGCTCCGAAATGCCGTCCCGGCTGTCCTGTGAATATCGACATCCCCCGCTTTATCCGTCAGGTGACGGAAAAGGATTATGATGCG
>CAYMDI010000094.1:0-5222 GCA_964389165.1 uncultured Eubacteriales bacterium
CCATGGGGTGGGTAAGAGCTTCTATGAACGCTATGGCAGCTACAAAAATCTTGTGGATGCCACTTGCCCTAAGGTTAAGGTCCTGCATCACTACGCGGAGGAATACCGCAGCAAGGGATATCAGGTCATTGTCTATGGAGACGCCAACCATCCGGAAGTCATCGGCATTCTGGACTGGGGCGGCTCGGAGGCAAAAGCGGTGATTTCGCCGGATGACCTTGAAAAGATCGATTTCAGCAAACCCATTCTGCTCCTGGCCCAGACAACCCAGTCTGTCCAGGGGTTTGAAAAGATGAAAGCCCTTATGGCTGAAAGAGCGCAGGATTTTATTTGGAAGAATACAATCTGCTCCGCTACCAGAAGCCGCCAGGGTGAGCTTGCAGCGCTGGCCCGTTCCGTGGATGCCATGATCGTCATCGGCAGTCCGGAAAGCTCCAACAGCAACAAATTGTATACCATAGCAAAGGGGATCAACCCTGAAACGTATTTTGTGGAAACGTGGCAGGACCTGGATAAGTCTTGGTATATTGGGAAAAACAAAGTAGGAATCACAGCAGGAGCTTCCACACCTGACTGGATCATTGAGGAGGTCATTGAAAGAATGATGAGCGAAGACAAAATGGAAAAAGAACAAACGATGGAGGAGCTGCTGCTGGAAATGGATAATGATATCCGTGACGGCGATATTGTAGAGGGCACGGTTGTTCAGATCAGCAAAGAAAACCTGGTAGTGGATATCGGACTGAAGGCCGAAGGAATCCTCTCCCTGGAAGAATATGAAGGTCAGGAGCTTCCTGCAGTAGGGGATACTCTTGTTGCAGTCCTGATTAAAAAATCCAACTCCAACGGACAGCCAGTCCTGTCCATTAAGAAACTGGCAGACCGCAAGGCGAGAGAAGCCCAGCGTGAAGCAATGAAGACACTTCCGGCTTCCTTTGAAAACAAGGAAGAGCTGAAAGGGGAAGTGATTTCTGCCAATAAGGCCGGCCTCATCGTCCGTATTGCAGGAGGAGCAGAAGGCTTCCTTCCCGCCTCCCAGATCCAGGTTTCCGGATATGCCAAGAATCTTGAAAAGTTCATCGGTAAAGAAGTCCGGGTCCGGATTATTGATCTGGATCTGAAAAAACGGCAGCCGAAAGTCGTCCTTTCTCAGAAGGCTATTCTTGCTGAAGAGCGTGAAGCGCAGTCTAAGGATTTCTGGGAGACCATGGAAGTCGGCATGGTGGTAACAGGTACTGTTAAGCGTATTACAGACTTTGGCGCTTTTGTGAGCCTTGGGTTCATGGATGGGCTGCTCCACATCTCCGAACTGTCCTGGAACAAGCGGGAAAACATCACCAAGATCCTTGCACCCGGGGATGAGATCCAGGTCAAGGTCATTGCCATGGATAAGGAAAAGAATAAGATCTCTCTGAGCCTGAAGGCCCTTGAGGAAGATCCTTGGGTGACATTTACCAGAAACCATAAACCCGGACATATCCTGAAAGGGACAGTGACCAGTGTTGTAGACTATGGTGCTTTTGTCAATATCGCCAAAATGGTAGAGGGTCTCCTCCACGTTTCGGAAATCTCACACCAGAAAGTCGACAAGCCAAGCGATGTACTTAAGCCCGGAGATGAAATCGAAGTGGAAATCCTGGATATTGATGAGGCTGGCCGCAAGGTCTCCCTCTCTAAAAAATCTTTGGATAAGGCTCCGGTCAGAGAAACACAGCAGTCCGCTGGCAAAGTCGCCTATGATGATGATCAGGGCGGCATGACCTTAGGGGATCTTCTCCAGCAGGCTGAAGAAGAAAAAGATCAGGAATAACATCAGCAATCTCCCGGAGGTTTAGAGCAATCTAAACCTCCTTGCACGTATAGGGGTATTTTATGAGAGAAATCACTTATGAAACTATTGCAGAACGGCTTTCGGAAGCTATCGTGCGCCTCAATTGCGTTCCAGATCAAGGGCTGATGGAAAAATATGACCAAGCCATTGTTCAGGAAGAAGATGAAAGGGCCCGGGAGGTCCTCTCCATCCTCCGGGAAAATGCGCTTATCGCTGGAGAACGGATGATGCCTATTTGCCAGGATACCGGAACCCTTGTTGTATTTCTGCGTCTGGGAGATCAGATCCGGATCACTGGAGGAAGCCTTATAGATGCTATTTACAAAGGCGTGGAAGAGGGCTATCGCAAGGGTTATCTCCGCAAGTCAATTGTGGACCATCCCTTCCGCCGGCAGAATACAGGCACCAATCTGCCTCCTGTGATCCATACGGAACTGGCCTCCGGACCTGTGCTGGAAATGGTTTTGATGGCCAAAGGAGCTGGCAGTGAGAACATGTCAGCAATTTCCATGATGGCCCCAAGCCAGGGGATAGAAGGGGTCAAAGCCTTTGTTCTGGATACTGTCCGCAAAGCCGGACCCAATCCCTGTCCACCAGTCCTTGTTGGTGTTGGAATCGGGGGTAATTTCGAAGGAAGCGCCCTGCTTGCGAAAAAGGCACTGGCAAAGGAGCTGTTCCGGGACATTCCAGAAGATCCGGAAATCCATGCACTGGAAGAGGAACTGACAACTGCACTGAATCATCTGAATATAGGGCCCCAGGGCTTTGGCGGAAGGGTAACGACCTTTGGCGTCCAGATTCTCACAGGGCCCTGCCATATCGCATCCATGCCGGTTGCGGTAAATATCAACTGCCATGTCCTGCGCCATTCGCGTCTGGAGTTTTAGGAGCTGCTGATGATCAAACTGAATGTCCCCATAACAGACAAGGAAATACTGAAAGAACTCCACAGGGGGGATATGCTCCTCCTCAGCGGCACGATCTTTACCGCAAGAGACAGTGCCCACAAGCGTATCCTTCAGCTTCTTGAAGAAGGAAAGCCCCTGCCCTTTGATCCTCAGGGTGCTGTCCTCTACTACACAGGGCCTTCACCAACAAGACCTGGTGCTGTAACAGGCTCTATCGGGCCTACAACCAGCTACAGGATGGACCCCTATACCCCTGCTATCCTTGCTGAGGGGGTTGCAATCACCATAGGCAAGGGCACACGCAGTCTTAAGGTCCGTCAGGCCCTTCAGGAGCAAGGAGCAATCTATTGTGCGGCCTATGGCGGTACCGGGGCCCTCCTGGCCTCCAAAATCATCAGAATGGAACTTGTGGCTTTTGAAGATCTGGGGCCGGAAGCTGTTTATCGTCTGGAAGTCCAGGACTTCCCTGTTACAGTTATCAATGATGTATATGGACATGATCTCTATGAGGAAAAGGGAGGTTCGGATGAAAGGAATTCATAAAATCGCCGTTCTTCTGGGCGGGGATTCTACTGAAAGGGAAATTTCCCTGAAAAGCGGAGAAGCTGTGTGGAAGAGCCTCCTGCGGAATGGTTATGAGGCCATAAAGGTAGATCCGCGGGAGGGTAAGCTTTATGAGCAGCTCAGTGAAATCAAGCCGGACTTGGTTTTTATCGCACTTCATGGCAAAGGGGGAGAAGATGGAACCATTCAGGGCTTCCTGGAGCATCTGAATATCCCCTACACAGGGAGCGGTGTGCTGGCCAGCGCACTGACCATGAATAAGATATATACACAGTCTGTCCTCCGGGATGGGGGGATTACAGTACCGGATTTCTTCTGGCTGGACCGGAAAATGGCCAGTGCACTGGGAATTTCAGGGCTTGTTGTTAAAATAAAAGAGGAGCTTGGCTTTCCCGTGCTTGTTAAAGCCCCTTCCCAGGGATCATCCCTTGGCATCTATTTCATCAATAAGGAAGACCACTCCTGGGAGGCACAGCTGGAGGAAGCGCTGGCAGGAGCTTTTGCTCTTGAGGATCGGATTATGATCGAGAAGATGATTTCCCCTAGCGATGAGATCACCATCGGCCTATTGGGCAATGAACAGGCCTATCCCCTGCCAACCCTGGAAATCACTACAGTGAGCGGCTATTATGATTATGAAAGCAAGTACACCAAAGGGCTTTGCCAGCATATCATCCCAGCCCGGATTGATGCTGGAATGCGGAACCTGGCTAAGGAGCAGGCTGTGGCCGCCTACCAGCTCCTGGGCTGCAGAGGCTTTGCCAGAGCTGATTTTATGGTTACCAGGGAGAAAGCCTATCTCATAGACATCAACACCATACCAGGCTTCACAGAAATGAGCTTGCTGCCGGATGCTGCCAAGGCCATCGGGATCAGTTTTGATGCCCTCACGGAATATATCGTCTCTATGGCGGCAGGGCAGGAATTCCCTTATGAAACTTACCAGGATCATGTCTTTGAATCCTGATTTTCAAGAAGCTGTCTTCCTGAAGCGCCCAAACCGCTTTCTGGCAGAAGTTGCCATACAGGGAAAAGTCATGCTGGTTCATGTGCCGAATACGGGACGGTGCAGGGAGCTCCTGATTCCCGGTGTTCCAGTCCTTCTGGAAGAAGGAAAGGGGAAAGGCCGGAAGACTCCGTATTCTCTTCATTATGTGCAAAACCGGGGGGTATGGGTGAACATTCATAGCGTCAGAGCCAATGATGCTGCCTGGATGGCTCTGAGGCAGGGTAGGATAAGGGAAATCCCTGAACCTATGGAAATCCGCAGGGAAGTAATCCATGGCAGTTCCCGTATAGACCTCTATTGCCAGAGCCTGGGCCAGGAAGTATACATTGAAGTTAAAGGGGTTACTTTACTGGAGAAAGAGACCCTTGTATTCCCCGATGCCCCCACGCTGCGAGGCGTGCGCCATCTTCAGGAACTCTCTCAGCTGGCAGAGGAGGAGAAGCGGGCGATTGTCCTTTTTGTAGGGCAGCACCCCCTGTGCACTTCCTTCCGGCCTAACTGGGATGGGGATCCTCTGTTTTCCAGAACCCTTGGCGAGGCTGTGGGAAGGGGCGTGGAAGTCCTGTGCTATGCCGCCAGCCCTGAAACAGGCTCCTATAATCTTACAGGTGGGGCCCTGCCCTATAAGCTGACGGAGGACTCAGACCATGAGTGAATTAAAGAAGATCCCCAAGGATGGAGAAGTGCGGTTCCGCTGCACCATGTCCGGGAACTGCTGCAGGAATATGGAAATCTTTCTGAATCCCTATGATGTCCTCAAACTATCAGAAGTCCTGAAAAAAACCACGGGGGAAGTCATCAGGGATGAGTTGCTTTTCCTCAAAAGCAAAGGCCAGCTCTTTTCCCGGCCTATCCTGAAGAAAGCAAGGAGTGGGAGCTGCTCATTTAACAGGGATAGGAAATGCATGAT
>CAYMDI010000095.1:0-5195 GCA_964389165.1 uncultured Eubacteriales bacterium
GGCTGGCTTCAGCCTACCAATGGAAGCAGATTAAGGTCCTTAAGCAGATACAGGATCCAGGGGGGGAAACCATAAAGTTCCTTCTTGGTCTTGAAGATGGGAACACCCTTGAAATGGTGATTATGCGCTATCTCAACAGGGAACATGCAAAGGAACGGAGCACCTTATGCCTCTCCAGCCAGGTGGGCTGCCCTGTAGGCTGTCCCTTTTGTGCTACCGGACAGGCTGGCTTTACCAGGAATCTCCAGTTGTCAGAACTGATGGAGCAGGTTTTTCTGGCTAATGAATATCTGGCTCCTATGGGCGAGCGGATTGGCAATGTGGTCTTTATGGGGATGGGTGAACCTCTCCTGAACAGGGAAGCCGTATTTTCTGCAATAAAGCTTCTCCGGGAGAATTTCGGGATAAGCCAGCGGAGGATTACTCTGTCTACAAGCGGTGTTCCGGAAGGGATTCTGGCCATGGCTGAAGAGGGAGTGGAAGCCGGACTGGCAGTATCCCTTCATGCAGGAAACGACAAGCTGCGAGACCTCTTGGTCCCCCTGAACAGGAAGTACCCACTGGCCATGCTGCTTCAGGCCTGCCGGCGCTATCAGGAGATTACAAGGCGCCGGATCACTTTTGAATACATCCTCATAGATGGCCTGAATATGGAAGCTAAAGACGCCAGGGAGCTCCGAAACCTGCTGAAAGGGCTCTCCTGCCATATCAATGGAATCCCCGTGAATTCTGTGCCGGGTAGCGCTTACAGGCGTCCGGACAGACAGAAAATCCGTGAATTTAAAAACCACTGTCTGGAGCTTGGATTATCCTTTTCCGTCCGCGAGGAAAAGGGGCTGGATATCCAGGGGGCTTGCGGACAGTTGCGGAACCAGGAAAGGAAGCCAGATGAGAGCATCAACCCTCAGTGAGACCGGAAGCATACGCCAGAAAAATGAGGATGCCCTGTACAGCAGCCCTGAACATGGCTTTTTTGCCGTAGCGGATGGCATGGGCGGACATGATTCTGGTGAGATTGCCAGTGCCGTTGCTATAGAAATCATCCGTATCGAGCTGGAAGATCTGGAAGATGTTACCCCTGGAAAGATGGTTGCAGCTTTTGCTGCTGCAAATAAAGCGATTTATGAAAAAAGCGCTACAAAAGGGAAGCAAAGCAGTATGGGAACCACCCTGTCTGTCTTTAAAGTCCTGGGAGACCGGGGGTATATAGGGCATATCGGAGATAGCAGGATCTATCTGATCCGCAATCAGGAAATCATAAGGCTTACCGAGGACCACACCTATGTGGAGCGCCTCTACCAGGATGGGATTATCACCTATGATGAATATCTGCATCATCCGAAACGGAATATCCTCTTAAAAGCTTTGGGTGGCGACCGCCCTCCTGAGCCTCAGGTCCTGGAGTTCCAGCTTCTTCCCGGTGATCAGATCTTCATGTGTACGGATGGTGTCCATAACTACCTGAATCATGATGAAATCATCAGTATCCTGCTGCAGAAAAAGGGGAAGGCCATGCTGAAAGCATTCAGGGAAACAATTGAGAGTCGCGGATCCGGGGATAATTATTCCATTATCGCCATTGACAGAATATAGGGGGGCAGCAGATGAGCTTGATTGGACAGATTTTCGCAGATCGATACAGGCTGATCCGTCAGCTGGGAAGCGGCGGAATGGCAGAAGTATACCTGGGGGAGGATATCCTCCTGGAAAAGCATATTGCCATTAAGATTTTGAGGAAAGAACTGATCAATAACAGGGAGAGCGTCCGCTATTTTAAAAACGAAGCGGAGGTCATCTCTCATCTTTCCCATCCGAATATCGTTGAAGTATACGATGTAGGCATGGCAGAAGGCAATCCATATATCGTCATGGAATATGTGGAAGGAAAGACGCTGAAGGAAATCATCCGGGAAAAGGCCCCTCTGACCCCGGCCTTTGCCATTTATGTCATGGAAGGGGTGCTGGCCGCTCTGATCCACTCCCATAAGAAGGGAATCATCCATCGGGATATCAAGCCTCATAATATCATGCTGAACAAGCGTGGCGAAGTCAAAGTCATGGATTTCGGCATTGCCAGAATTACAGATCAGAGCGCTACCATGACCATAACCAGCGATATTGTAGGCTCTGTACACTATCTATCTCCAGAACAGGCCAGCGGTGCAGAAATCACTGAACTCACAGATATCTATTCCAGCGGAATCGTTTTCTATGAGATGCTTACAGGAAGGCTGCCTTATGAAGGGCAGAATCCTGTTTCCATTGCGGTCAACCATATTCAGGGCGGTTTGGTGCCACCAAAGGATCTGGTTCCTGAAATCCCCCAGGAGATTGAGAATATCGTCCTCAAGGCCACCATGAGAGATCCCAGAAAGCGTTTTAAAAACGCTCTTGAAATGAGCATCTATATTGAAAAGGCAAGAGTGCTCATGGAAGAAGGGAAAATCAATCAGGTAAAGCGGATCCAGGTAGAAGAGCCTCAGACTGATGCAGAACTCCTGCAGGGAAGTGGGAAGGCGCAGGATCAGAAGCGGGAGAATATCCGTAAGGCGGCCATAATTTCCGGAGGAGTCTTCCTGGCTCTTGCAGTGATCCTGGCTATGATTTCCATCTTCACAGGGGGACAGAAGGCTATTGTTCCGGATGTGGTAGGTCTTACAGAGGAACAGGCCATTGAACGGCTGGAAGATAAGGGCTTCAAGAAATACGAGATAGAAGGGGTATATTCGGAAGATGTAGATACCGGAGAGGTCATATCCCAGACCCCTGAAGGAAATACCAGCGCAAGCCTCTCAGAAGTCATCATCCTTGAGGTGAGCAAGGGACAGGATGAGATTGAAATCCCCGATGTTGTCGGGATGAGCGAGAAGGAAGCGATCCGCAAACTGAAGGCAGAAGGATTCGAGGTGGAAATCAAGCGGGAGTTCAGCAAGGATGCTGAGCTTGGGGAAGTCCTCTCCCAGAGCCCTGAAGAAGGGGAGCTGCTGATGCCAGGAGAAACAGTGACTATCGTCGTCAGTGACGGAGAAGAACTAGTCAGCATCTCCATGCCGAATCTGGTAGGGAAGACCCTGAGTTCGGCAGAAGCCACCCTGAATAACAGCAAACTGATTCTGGGAAATGTTGTGAATGAAGAAAATGGCGATTATCTCCCCGGCCAGGTGATCAGGCAGTCTGTCCAGGCTGGCACCAGCATCAAGCAAGGCTCAACAGTGGATCTGGTTATAGCCAAGGAACTGACCCAGAAGGTTAAAACAGTTAAAATAGAACGGGAGTTCGCTGAAGAGGCAGTCACTTATAGCATCCTGATTTCTGATGCCAAAGGGAGCAGGATTGAAACTGTCACGATGGCTGTAGGGGTGAAGTCCACTACGAAGAACATAACCTATTATGGTGTAGGGACTGCAGCGGTAAAAGACTCCGGCGGGAATGTGATCACTACCATAGGATTGGAATAGACAATGCCCAAGGGAACCATTATTAAAGCAGACAGCGGCTTCTACTATATCTACACCGAAGGACAGATCCTGGAGGGCAAAATCCGGGGAAAAGCCAAATCAGAGTATGGACGCCCTTATCCTGGAGACCAGGTGGAATATCAGCCTATGGGAGCCGGAGCTGCTATCATTGAAAAAATCCAGCCCAGACACAGCCTCTTGCAGCGCCCTCTGATTGCCAATGGAGATCAGCTGCTCATCGTCATGAGCCTCTCTTTCCCCCTTTTGGATTACCATGTGCTGGACCGCCTGTTGATTCAGGCAGTCTACGGGGGCATCAGCCCGGTCCTCATTATGAACAAAGGGGATGAGGAAGATGGCGAGCTTCTGGCCATGCTCCAAAAAGGATATCCCTTCCCCCTGTACCGTATCTCTGCCCTGACAGGAGAAGGGATTGAGACAGTCAAGACCCTTTTGAAAGATCGGTTTTCAATCCTGGCTGGTCCTTCCGGGGTAGGGAAGACCAGTATTCTGAAAGCGATGGATAGCAGGATTCTCAGTGCCACAGGAAATCTTGGTGAAAAACTCCAGCGGGGACGGCATACGACCCGGACCACCAGGTTTTTTGAAATCGCAGGGGGCATGCTGGCCGATACCCCAGGCTTCAGCCGGGTTGATCTCCCAGAGGCCATGAAGCCTGAAGAACTGAAAGAATGCTATCCGGAATACGGACCTTACCGCCAGCTATGCCGCTTCAAAGGCTGCCTGCATGAAAATGAAGAGGAGTGCGGGGTCAAAGAGGCCGTACACCGCGGTCTGTTGGATCCGGGACGTTATGAACGATATCGATATTTCCTTCAGGAACTGAAAGAAAAAGAAGAAAGAAGGTATAAATAATGATTGCACCATCCCTTTTATCAGCAGATTTTTCAAAACTTAAGGAAGAAATCGCTATGCTGGAGGAGCAAGGCTGCAAGTGGCTTCACCTGGATATTATGGATGGACGTTTTGTTCCCAATATCACCTTCGGCCCTCCGGTCATTGCGAAAATACGCCCTCATTCCAAGATGTTCTTTGATACCCATCTGATGATTGAAGAGCCGGAAAGATACATCTCAGATTTCAAAAAGGCTGGAGCGGATCTCTTAAGCGTTCAGGTGGAAACCTGCGTCCACCTGGACAGGGTCCTCACGCAGATCCGGGAGGAGGGCATGATGGCTGGGGTCGTTCTTAATCCCAGCACCCCTCTGTCTTCTATTGAATGGGTCCTTGATAAGGTGAATCTGGTTCTGATCATGTCTGTGAATCCCGGATTTGGGGGGCAGGCCTTTATCCATAGCATGGTCCGGAAGATTATGGATCTGAAGAAGATGATCATCAGGAATAATGTGGATGTCTTAATTGAAGTGGATGGAGGAGTAAACCTCCAGAATGCCAGAATGATCCGGGAAGCCGGGGCCGATATCCTTGTGGCTGGCTCAGCTGTTTTCTCAGCTCCTGACCCGGGAAAAGCCTTTCTGGAATTGGAAGACTTGGTAAAGTGATTGCAATTCCTTTCAGCTATGATATAATCAATCTGTAAATAAATATTGTGTTTCTTCGGGGTTAGGTGAAATTCCTTACCGGCGGTTATAGCCCGCGAGCCTATTAGGCTGATTCAGTGTGATTCTGAAGCCGACAGTAAAGTCTGGATGAGAGAAGAGAATGTACTTTGCATGCATTTGCCTCAGGAAACATTTCTGAGGCATTTTTTTGCCT
>CAYMDI010000096.1:0-5050 GCA_964389165.1 uncultured Eubacteriales bacterium
ATGCCATTACTCAAGGAGGTGGCTTTATTGGCTACCGCAGTGGATTGTGTGACGTGGTTTCCGCATTTACAAAAAGCAGGCAGATTATTGTTTATCCTAATAACCGGAAGCCAGGAGAGTACCCCTCAATCATGGGGTATGACCAGAATCCTAATGAAAAGTATATGGAGTATTGCAGCCTGAACAATATTTATCCTGATAAAGAAATCAGGGAGCTAATATATTCGGAAGATGGACTACTCTCCGCGGTGAAGGAGGTGTTTGGCAATGGCCAGGATTCTCATTAGCTATTTCCGCTCTGATGAGCTTTCTGCGGGAACCTCCCTGGCCTTCTTTGAGTCCTTTTCCAAGGAGTTGGAGGTATGTGGCAACGAGGTGTTGCTGATTAATAATGCCTACTATGGGATATATAAGAGCAACCAGACAAAGAACAAGGCCTTTGAGTCCTATTTGCTTGAGAAAGCGCTGGCCTTTAACCCAGAACTGATTATCACGTTTAATCATATGATACTGGGTAGCATCTTGGAGCATACGGATGTCCCAGTGGTCATTTATGACGGAGATGAGCTGCGGTATTTTGCGGACCTGCCTGCAATCCGCAGGAACCTTGACCGTTATACGGTTTTCTCCATAGTCAGAGAATGGCGCCAGGACTATCTGGATTTCGGTTTCAGGGAGGACCAGATTCACTACATGCCGCCTGGGACCTCGATCCGTTATGATCTTCAAATGCCCTTTGACAAGAATATTTCTTTCTTGGGGCAACGCCGCTTCTTTCTGAGCAGCAAGCTGAAGAAATGCATCAAAGCAGGGGAAAGGCTGGATGATTTCTATGCGCTGTACATAGATCATATCAATAATAAAAATTACAATTATTCCGAGCTGATTCAGAAACACTTCCCCGAGGAGAAAGGACTGATGCTTGAGGATAAAGATATCTGGCCGCTTTTGGACCAGAGCTACCTCATTTTTGCAGCTCTCATGGATTTGGGACTGTACCTGGGAGGCCACGAAGGTGGCTGGAAGGATATAGTGGATTACGCTCCCCAGCTTGCGATGCTTCATCACAAGGGACGGATCTTCAGCTTGAAGGAAAATCAGGATTTCTATAACTCCTCAAAAATCAGTCTTTGCCCTATGCATCCCCAAGCCCAGGGGAAAGGCTATTCCTGGCGCTGCCTGGACATCATGGCAAGCAATGCTGCAATAGTCTCCTCAACCTCTACAGAATTAAGGGAGGCGACAAAGGCTTATGTGGACCTTCCCATGTTTGATTCCCCAGGGGAGGCCAGGGATATCTGCAAGAAGCTACTTCAGGATGAAGGGTACCGAAGGGAGATTGTTTCTGGTTCTCAGCGTTATGTAGAGGAACAGGGGCGCTGGATTGACCGTATCCGGAAGATGGAGGAAATCCTAAGTATCAGACTTGTCCTGAATGAGCAGCTTCATGAGGTCATAAGCCAGAAGGAGCCAGAGAAGCTTCTTCTGCATCCCATGGAGATTGTCCGCCGCCCTCAGGCCCTGGAACGGCAGTACAGCAGCAATCCCTTAAAGCAGTGGATCAGTATTCAGAGCCGGAATCTGTATGACACCTACATAAGCCGTCGTTTTGTGAGAAGGCTGTTGTTTTGGATCCTAATCTTTCAGGCAGGAGGGCTCTTGCTGAATCCTCTACCCACGCATCTTTTCCTTTCAGAAGGTCTGGCAGATTTCCTGGGCAGTGTGTTTTTCCTGCTCTCTGGTGCTTTGGGGACCGTGCTTTTAAGTGGGGTAGCCTATAAAGTCATCATTAAGCTCTTTAAAGGAGTAAGGAGGAATCTCGGTGCCAAATAAAGGCTCGCCCAAAGGGTTTGTTGGAGTTTACGTGGCTGTATGGCTTATTGTCTTGGCCATTTTATCCGGGATTTTGTCTGGCGGTTTTTTTCAAGGCTATACTGCTCTGAAAATCACGTATCTTATAGTTCTCCCCCCTGTTATTGCAGCGCTAGTGTTATACCTGATGAGGCTTAAGAAGGAAGGTAGCATTCCACTTTTGAAGGGTTCTGCTGAAACCCCAGCCTTTTCTGTCGCAGCAGGCTTTATTCTATTTTCTCTATGGCCATTCTTCCTGAAAATCAATAGCTTCCTGTTTATGGATGATCTGTACATCTTTAATGGAAGGGCGTTAAATAATCTTGGTGAAATGTTGCAGTATGGCAGGCCATTGGCCATGCTCCTGCAAAGCCTTTATTCGGGAATGTCCTGGGAGTCTTCCCACAAAGGCCGGATCATCACCGCATTGTTTATCCTGATATTCGCACTGATGGTTTATCTCTGGCTCCTGCGTTTTGCAAAACAAGGCTATGTCCCTCTGTTGGGCGCAGTCCTAGTAGCGGGTTCATTTACCGTAGCGGACATGACAGGGCTCATATGCATCATCCATATGCCCTTAGGCCTCATATTTTCAGGGTTTTCAATCATGCTATTGTATGAGGTCCTGAACAATCGCCGGGAATTCCGTGGCGCTATGGTGTGGATTCTGGGTGTCAGTGCGCTCTTTTCCCTGTATTTTGGCTTCAATCATTATGCAATCGCAACACCAATCATCTTCTTCTTTCTTGCTGTCCCTCTCCTTTATGAGCCCTGGGGCAGGAAGCAATTTGTTTTATTGGTTTGGAGCGCAGTACTTCTTGCTGTGGCTGGTGCTCTATACTATCTTTCTGTTCATTTCTTCTCTCAGTTATATGGGGTGGTCGGACAGATCAGTGCCAGAGGAACTGTGGGCTTATCTTTGGACTTTTACATTCAGAAGGTGCAGTGGTTTGTAGAAACCATCATCCCCCAGGGGATTTACAAGGTCATGGCCCTGTTCCTTGGAAGGAATCAGTTTGCCCCCCATAATCTATACTTTGCCACGGAACCTGTATCCCTGACCTGGAAGGCTGGTCTTCTGGGAACGTATGTCTTGATAGCTGGATTTGGTATTTTCCGCCTGCTGCGACGGGGCAAGGGAATACAGGCTTTGATTCTCATGGCTTTTCTCCCCCTTTCCTTCTATCCCATGCTCATTCTGCCTCAGAGTGACTATATGTCTTACTATGCTTTTGCCAATTTTGCTCTGCTCATGCTGTTCTTTCTCTGGAGCTGTATGGAGCTGGCTGGGGTAATCTGGCAGCGCTTGTCAGAACCGTTACACAGGCTGACGGGGAAACTCCTTCCTTATGCTGTCTTTGGCCTTTGCCTGCTTTCTTCTATCCATGTAAATGAGTATGTTCAGGAGTATTGGATTGATTACAACAAAGCGCCAAGAGTGCTGGTGGAGGATGCTTTGCTCCGCGAAAAAGATCTTTTGGAGGAGACAGGCTGGATTCATGTTTTTGGGTCTCAGACACCAGTTCAGGTAACGAATTACCCACTTCAGCTGATCCAACACACTCTTCGAGATATGGGCTTTGCTGCAGTAGATATCCGCATTACAGCCAGTATCTTCCCCTTTGCCAGCAATGGCATTGTGCCGGCTTTATATGAGGAACTAAAGTTGACAGCAAGACCAGACCAGCAGGGCAGGCTGGCGGATTTGCATCACTATGACTCCAATTATAATCTATATTGGCTGAGAGGTGGCATCTCTGAAGAAGACAGCAATTTCCTCCGGGAAATATACACAAAGGCAGGCCTAATACCCGCTTCAGATGAGGATGCTCTGATCATTGATCTGACCAGAGTCAGAGAGCAGGTTGTATTCTAGGCATAAAGCGACTGTTCTTGCGGATAGCTTTGCTATCATGTATAATTCTTTCATAATGGGATATTTTGCCCGAAATCAGACTTGGCAGAACACTTTCTAAGGTCAGGAGGTAACGTGGATAAGTTTACGGTGATCGTGCTTCACTACAATCAGCCGCAATATATTGAAAACGCACTGAAATCCGTACTGGAGCAGGATTATGGAAATATTGAACTGATCCTGGCTGATGATGGCTCAGAAGTTTTTGATCAGAAGGGGACAGAGTCCTTCCTGAATAGGGAAAGGAAGGATAACCTGGGCCGTTTTGAGATTGTTTCCGGGACTGAGAATGCCGGTACGGTAAGGAGCTTGAACCGTGCTCTTGCAAAAGCAACGGGAGATTATGTCCTGTTTTTTGCAGCGGATGATGCCCTTTATTCCACTGATACACTGAGCCGCTTTGCCATGGGTATGAAGGAAATGCCTTCTGACGAAGGGGTGCTGACAGCCCAGAGCCTCATGTATGATGAGCATCTGACAGAACTTCTGGATAAGCATGTGGACGAGCGGCTTGCGGTGAAACTGAATTCTCAGTCTGTTCAAGACCAGTTTGAAGCCCTGACCCGAGGATGCATCTATGCTGCTGGTGCAACAGCCTGGAAGCGCTCCCTTCTGGAGGAAATGGGGCGGTTTGACGAGTACTACACCTATATTGAAGACTGGCCATTCTTCCTGCGGCTGACAAGGGCTGGCCACAGAATCCGGTTCTCCTCGTTCCCGGCCTTGAAGCACAGAGGGGGAGGGATCAGCCATCATCAGGATAATAAGAACAGGCCTCGCCATGTACTAAAGTATTTTGATGAGGTCCTGTCAATCCACGAACGGGAAATCTTCCCCTTCATGAATATGCTTCCGGACCATCGTTCTATTGATTTGCTGCATACCTACTATAAAATGCGCAGAGATCTTTTTGATATGGCAGGATTCACGGAAAGGATGCCTATATCCAAGCTGATATTCTGGAATCTTCGAGTTCATTTCAAACTGGGGCTTTTTGATTGGATCAATCAGGGGACAGCGCTGCTAAAGGCTACAGCGCTCCCATTCCTTATTGCAGCAGCAGGATTTTCCATTCTCCTATCTGTATCAGATTCCCTTTTCCTGCTTATACTGTGGGGGCTGCTGGCATGGGGCTTGGGCGTGTTTTGGACCTGCACCATTTTGCTCTGGACAGCCTATCACGCCTACCGGCGATTTATCAAGAAGGGGAGGCTTGCTGACTGATGATTAATTGCAGAAGGGTCCATTTCAAAGCCTATAGTGACGAATACGGGAATCTCATCC
>CAYMDI010000097.1:0-4987 GCA_964389165.1 uncultured Eubacteriales bacterium
GGTCTTTCAGCCCCATATCCTTTGTCACATACAAGGTGCCGAAGCCGATTCCACCAGCTACGTCGATCTTGCCATTCTCCTTTAAGGGCAGCTCTTCTTCAGGGTGATCACAGTACCCCTTGACCTCACCCAGGCTGTTAGCCCTGGCCATTACCGTGCCTAAAGCTCCATCCCCCTTAAAGGTTACTGTGAGCTGATCTTTCCCTTTCAGCCCCATCCCCATCATAACAGCGGCGGTCAGTGTCCTTCCCAAAGCGGCCGTTGCCAGAATGCCCAGTCCATGGCGGACCCGGGCCTCTTCTACCAGCTCAGCAGTGGTGGCTGCAAAAAAGCGCACTTGCCCATCCAGGGCCACACCCCGAAGGCAGAAATCCCTATTCATCAAGCACCTCTCAATTCCCGTAATTTCTCTTCAAAATATGGTGGCAGGGGGGAATCCCACACCATCCAGGCGCCTGTAGCCGGATGATGGACCCCCAGGCTCCGGGCATGGAGATATTGGCCATCCAGGGGAATCTCCCTGGTCTTCCTCCCATAAAGGGGATCCCCTGCTACCGGGTGCTGCAGCCAGGCCATATGGACCCTGATCTGATGGGTCCTTCCTGTCTCCAGACTGCACTCTACCAGCGTATATCCCTGAAAACGCTCCAGCACCCGATAGTGGGTGACTGCTTCTTTACCATCCCGTACCACAGCGATCCGGATCCGGTTCTTCGGGTCTCTGCCAAGGGGCAGGCGGATCTCTCCGCTGTCCTCTTCCATTTCGCCAAGAACAAGGGCGATATATTTCCTCTCAATACTGTGAGCCTTGAACTGCTCTCCCAGGGACTGATGAGCCTGATTATTCTTGGCTACGATAAGAAGCCCGGAGGTATCCTTATCAATGCGATGAACGATGCCAGGCCTGTATTCTCCATTGAGGACGGAAAGCCTGGCATTGTAGCCCAGAAGGCCATGGACCAGTGTCCCTTCATAATTCCCTGGTGCAGGGTGGACGACAATCCCCCTTGGCTTGTTCAGCACCAGGATATCCTCATCCTCATACAGGACTTCAAGATCCATAACCTCTGGTTTCATTTCCTTTACTGAAGGTTCAGGAATCTCACCCCGGATCCGGTCGCCCTGGCGCAGAAGATACCTTTTACGCACAGGTTTTCCGTTGACCAGGATATCCCCGTTTGCCAGCAGGGACTCCGCCATGGTCCTTGAAACCCCAAGGGCCTCAGCCAGGAATTTGTCTGCCCGGATCCCGGCTTCTTCCCCGAGAACCAGCCTATCCATCCTTTGGATCCTGTTTCCCGGCAGCCTCTGGGCGGCTGCTGTAGATAAGATATTTCAGGATCAGAAGGGCGATGCCGGCGCTGACAAACCAGTCCGCAAAATTCATCACGGCAAAGAAGGGCACCTCCAGAAAATCCCGGACTGCACCGCCCAGAAAGAGCCTGTCCAGAAGGTTGCCTATGGCCCCGCCCACAATGATCATTTCCGGTATGATTGTATGCTTCTGCCGGAAATCCTGCCAGGCCAGATAGTAGATGAAGATTGTAAGGAGGGAGGAAAGTGTGACCAGGAAAATGGTCTGATTCTGAAAAATGCCCAGGGCTGCTCCTTTATTCAGGACATAATTGATGTTGAAGAACCCAGGAATCACCGGGATGACCTGGCTTTCAGACATATTTGCAGCAACAGCGAATTTTGTCAGCTGGTCAATCAGGACAAGAACCGCAGGGATTAGCACAAACTGAATGAACCCCTTAACTTTTCTCTTGTCAAGGGGCTGATCCAGGAGGTCCCGGACTGTCTTATCCTTTTTCATCTTATATCTTATTTTTGGCATTTGCTCAATTCTACCATAGCACAGGAGGATACCATTGCGGCATTGGCCTCATCCGTATCCAGATGGAATTCATCCACATAACAGGCATCTACACGGGCCAGGACCTTTCCGAAGGTGATTTCCCGATCTCCCGGAATATGGGCGCAGAGATAATCCCCATCTTCAATTCCTTCCCGCTGTGCCGTCTCAGGACAAAGATGGACATGTCTTGCTGCTACAATGACCCCCTGGCTGAGAACAACCTGACCTGCAGGGCCTGTGAGGGTTACCCCCGGTGTCTCCTGAAGCTTGCCGGAATCCCGGAGGACCGCTGCCACACCCAGTTTCAGGCAATCTGTGGCAGAAACCTCCACTTGGCTTGCCTTGCGTACAGGGCCGAGAATCCTCACAGCCTGGAAGGAACCCCTGGGGCCTTCCACCTGGACTTTTTCATTAGCCGCATACTGCCCTGTCTGTTTCAGATCCTTGAACTTGGTCAGTTCATACCCGGGACCGAAGAGGGTCTCCAGATCCTCCTGGGAAACATGCACATGACGGGCTGAAACCCCTAATTCGATTTTCATGATCAGACCTCCAATTCTTTGACGACTGCAGCGCAGCGGGGGCAGAGTCCGGGATGCTCAAGGTTTTCCCCTATCCCCTCTACAAGCATCCAGCAGCGCTGGCATTTTTCACCCTCAATAGCTTCCGCGCTTACAGATAGCCCTTCTCCTCCGGGAGCCTGATTCCGGCTGATTTCGATTCTGGAAACGATGGCAAGATCCATGAGAAGCTTCTCATTTTCCTTCAAAAAGGCATACAGAGCTTCATCTCCAGCTCCAAGATGCAGGGAGGCTCCAAGAGAGTTCCCATAGTGCCCAGCCTGACGTCCTTCCTCCAGAACCTTGAGGATCTGTTCACGGATATCCAGGAGTTTTGCCCACTTTTCTTCCAATGCGCCATCCTGATAATGGCTGCGGACTTCCGGAAAGTCCAGAAGCTGGATGCTTTCCATTTTGTTTTCACCACCCAGATAGCTATACATCTCTTCCATGGTGAAGCTGAGGATGGGGGTTAGGAGAAGGGTCAGAACTTCCAGGATCTCCCTGATTGCAGTCTGCGCTGAACGGCGCAGCCTGCTCCCTGGGGCAGAACTATATACGCGGTCTTTGATCACATCCAGATAGAGGGCGGATAAATCGACGACACAGAACTGATGGATCGCCTGGAAAGCCATGTAGAATTCATATTCATCATAGCCTAAAGTCGCTTTGCGGATCGTGTCATTCAAGCGCAGGAGGATATAGCGATCTGCTTCCTCCATCTCCCCATAAGGAACCTTGTCTGTGTCCTGGCTGAAATCGTAGAGATTCCCATGAAGGAACCGCAAGGTATTGCGAATCTTCCGATAGGCTTCCGTCACCTGCTTGAAGATTTCCTGAGAAACGGAGATGTCCTTGCGATAATCTGCTGATGCAGCCCAGAGGCGCAGTATATCTGCCCCCAGATCTTTGACTACATCTTTGGGATCGATGCCGTTCCCCAGAGATTTGCTCATCTTCCGGCCTTTGCCATCCACCACATAGCCGTGAGTCAGAACGGCCCGATAGGGGGCTTTATCCGTTAGCGCTACAGCAATGGAAAGGCTGGAATTGAACCATCCTCTGTACTGATCGCTTCCTTCCAGATAAAGATCTGCCGGATAAGAGAGTTCCGGACGCTGCTGGAGAACAGCCACATTGCTGGAGCCGGAGTCGAACCAGACATCCATGATATCCGTTTCTTTGCGGAAGTGGGTTCCCCCACAAGCCGGGCACTTATATCCCTTTGGCATCAGATCTTCCGCCGATTCGCTGAACCAGATGTTGGAACCCTTCTTCTGGACAAGATCTCCGATATGATCGATAAGTTCCTTGTCCAGCACCGCCTCATTGCAGTCCGCGCAATAGAAAATGGGAATAGGGACACCCCACTCCCGCTGACGGGAGATACACCAGTCACTGCGTTCTGCAATCATATTATGAATCCGCTCTCTGCCCCAGGAGGGGATCCAGCGCACATCTTCGTCCACAGCCTTCAAGGCATTATCCCGGAAGCCTTTGATGCTGGCAAACCATTGTTCTGTAGCTCTGTACATCAGAGGGCTCTTACAGCGCCAGCAATGGGGATACTGATGCTTGATGAATTCAAGCTTCAGAAGGGCCCCTTTCGCTTCCAGGTCCATGGTGACTTCTTTGTTGGCATCCAGGGTCTTCATTCCTGCATATTTTCCGGCTTCCTGGGTGAACACCCCCTTGTGGTCAACAGGGGAAAGGACTTCCAGGCCGTATTTCATACCTACTTCAAAGTCTTCCAGACCATGTCCCGGGGCCGTATGGACAGCCCCTGTCCCGGATTCCAAGGTTACATGATCCCCTAGAATCACCAAGGATTCCCTATCCATAAGGGGATTCTCACAGACTACGAATTCCAGCTCTGAACCCTTCATTTCTTTAAGGATCGGGCCCTTCTCCATACCCCAGTCCTGCAGGGCCGCATCCAGAAGGTCCTTGGCCAGGACATACTTTTCTCTTTTGCCCTGGAATTCCCCTTCCATCATTACATAATCGAATTCCGGATGAAGGGAGATGGCCACATTGGCCGGCAAGGTCCAAGGTGTGGTGGTCCAGATTACAACATAAGTATCCTCCTCAGGCAGGATCCCCTTGCCATCACGGACCTTGAATTTAACATAAATAGACGGAGATTTCTTTTCTCCGTATTCCACTTCCGCTTCTGCCAGGGCGGTTTCACAGTCAGCACACCAGTACACTGGCTTATGTCCCTTGTAGATATATCCCTTCTGGACCATCTCACCAAAGACTTTGATCTGTGCTCCTTCATAGGCAGAATCCAAGGTCAGATAAGGATGACTGAAATCTCCCCGGACCCCAAGACGCTGAAAGGATGACCGCTGGATATCCACATACTGCAGCGCATACTCCTTGCATTTTTCCCGGAAGGCCGGAATGCCTACAGCATGTCTGTCTATTTTCCATTCTTTGCTGACCTTCTGGGCGATCGGCAGTCCGTGGGTATCCCAGCCCGGGATAAAGGGGGCATTATAGCCCTTCATAGACTTATACTTGACAACGATATCCTTGAGGATCTTGTTCAGCGAAGTCCCCAAGT
>CAYMDI010000098.1:0-4816 GCA_964389165.1 uncultured Eubacteriales bacterium
GAGGCTCCATCGTGTGCCTTCAGGGAGGTCCTGGAAGCGGGAAGACACGGATGCTGAAAACAGTCCTTGGCACAGCTGGCTTTGCTGAAGGAATGATTGAAAAACCAGAATTGGAAGACATCGCCTACATCGGGGAGCGCTGCATATTCCCCTATTCCTGGACTCCTGAAACGGCAGGACGGGTATTGGAAAGCTATCATCCGACCTGGGATCAGGATGCCTATCACCGTTTTCTGGCCCTCCTGGAAGTTCCCGGAAACAAGCCAATCCACACCTTCACAAGAGATGAGGTGCTTTCCCTGATGCTGGCAGCCGCCCTTTCCAGAAAAAGCAGGCTGCTCCTGGCAGATGAGCCTCTTGCCGGACTCTCCAAGGAGCGTGCAGAAAAAGTCCTGACTCTGCTGCTTTCCTACAAAGAGGAAGGGGGAGGGATTCTTTATGGGGCCCGGGTCCCCCTGGAACTGGAAAGCCATACAGACCAGATCCTGGATCTGAATCAGAAGGAGAACGGACATGGAGCGTAAGCAGCAGCATACCAATCTTGCAACCCTTTGCGCACAGGGGGACTTCCTCACCATCCTGAACAAGCGGAACCTCTTCCTCTTCGCCTTCCTCTATTTTATCTATGCCTTTGCAGGAAGCGGCATTTCCTTCCTGGTCATCCCCCTGCTGTTCCTGGCTCAGCCTTTCCATGGGGAAGAGGTGGGAGCCTCTTCCCTCTACTATGCCCCTGTGCGGCCTGGAGACCTGGTGAAAGGCCGCTACCTTTTTGCATACCTCCTTCTGCTGGTCCTCCTGGCCGTCAATGCCGTCCTCACACTCCTTCTGTATTTCGGCAAGGCGGATATGGTGTTCATCACACCCCAGACCCTTCTTCTCCTCCTCTTCTTCTATACTCTATTAGTTGCTGTGCTCCTGCCGGTCTTCTTTGTAAAGGGATATCGGAAAGGGCTCTACGGCCTTTATGGGACCATCGTCCTGTTCCTGATCCTCTCCTATCTGGCCCAGGAATTTTCCTGGAATCAGAAACTGGAGGCCTTCCTTGTAGGAAAGGCCTTCCTCCCGGTCATTCTGGCCCTTCTGGCCGCAGGGGGCATCTTCCTCCTCCGATCTTACAGATACAGCTGCAGCGCCTATGAAGCCCTTGACCATTGAAGCTGAGCAAGACGCTAAAAAGGAGGCCTCCCTATCGGAGGCCTCCTTTTTTTGGATATCCGGAAATATGATCAGAGAACCTGGAGGATTCCATCCAGAATGAACTTGACCCCCAGGATATTTCCGATGGCGCTTCCCAATGAGCCCAGGAAGAAGATCAGGAAGACCCGCAGGAGCCTGTTCCGGCGCCACATCCTCAGTTTAGGCGCATCATCGCTGAGATTGTGGAAATCCCGGACCAAGGGTTTCCGCAAGCGGGCTTCGGCCAGAGCGCCAATCATCCCGGAGGAGAGAAACGGAGAGGCTGCTCCCAGGGGAGAGCCCACCATGGCCGCAAGAACAGCCAGGGGATGGCCACCGGCAATGAATGTTCCAAGCCCCCCCAGACCTGCTGTGAAAAGCAGCCAGGTGCCTAAGCTCTGGACTCCCTGCAGGGGGTTGCGGACCAGGGTGAATCCCAGGGAAATCAGGAGAAAAGCCGCAAAGGCAAAGGCCGCTATCCTAGGCCATGGGGACTTCGCCGGAATAGCCTTCAGAGAACGGAAGCGTTCCTTATCTACATCCCCGTTTTCCAGATGCCGCTGGATTCCATGAAGATGCCCCGCTCCTACAACCGCCAGAATCTTCTGGCCCTCCAGCCTGCTCAGGCGATACGCCATATATTCATCCCTCTCATCCAGCAGATAATGCTTCACATTAGGGAACTGCAGCCCCATCTCATTAAGGGTGTCAAGAATCACACTGTCATCCTTTAAGGCTTCAATCGCTTCCTCCCCGCTGCCTTCTCCCTCCTCTTTAGAGAAAAGGGCTTCTAGGATTGCTGCGGCCCCGCTTAGCTTATCCCGCCAGCGCAGGTTCCGGGTCACCCGTTTCAAGGTAATGCTGATATCCCTGTCCACCAAAGCGACAGCCGCCTCAGTTTCCCGGGCCTTTTCAACAGCCGCCACCATCTCCGCACCAGGACGGACCCCTAAAGCCTCCCCCATCTTTTTCTGATAGGCGGCCAGCAGAAAATTAGCCAGAACGCTATAGACCTGGCCCTTCTTCAGAATCGCTGCCAGATCCACCTCATCGAAGCGATTCTCATTATTGAGGTTGTCGTAACGATCCTGGCATAGCTCTACCGCGACTACATCCGGGGCTTCCCCGGCAATTACAGCCTCTACTTCTGCCACACTGGCCGCGGAAACATGAGCTGTCCCTAGAAGGATATATTCTTTGCCATGCAGGTGTACGCGCTTAATCATGGTCACTCTCCAATTCCAATAATGCTATTTTCAGGGAAGCCCCCAGGGAATATCTTCCCAGACTTCCATCTTTTCGGATTACGCGATGACAGGGCAGGAGGATGGGCAGGGGATTCTTCCTGCACCAGGAGGAGGCTGCCCTTATGGCCCTGGGCTTTCCTCCCATGGCTGCCAGCTCTCCATAGGAGACCTTGCAGCCATAGGGGATCCGGGCCATGGCCTCAAAAGCCCAGGACCCTTTATGCCCGGCATCTATCCGCCAAGGCACCGTGAAAGCCTTCCGCCTTCCTTCTTCATACTCTTTCAGCTCCTTCTCCAGCTGGTTTAAGATTCCTGAATCAGCATCCTGCATGAAAGGACTGATGCCCTCCTGAAGGAGGCTTATACGGAGGATGAAGCCGGACTCTTCCTCTGCTATGAGCTTCCTTCCCAGGAAGCTCATAACCCGGCTATTCCCCATCCGGGCTGCCAACCAGGCGATAGAGCTTCAGCATGATCCTGTTCAGGCGGGGAATGCTCATGGCTTCCTCCCTGGTAATCCCCTTGCTGAGGATCAGGCTGAAGAGATAGACCACGACTGCTGCAGCAACCCCAAGGAGGATTGCGACAAGCTGGGCAATGCTTTTCCCTGTAAAGTTATGGATCAGGTGGAAAAAGGGGTAATAGATTACAACAGCCGTTACTGCTGAAGCCAGGGCGCTGATGGTCACCTGAGGAATCCAGGCCAGCCAGCTTGCATGGATATCCAGTGTTTTGCGGATCATCTGGTAATTTACAAGGAAGGCGATCAGATAGGCTCCCGTATAGGCCAGGGGTGCGGCAATCTCCCTGATGGCAGGCAAGGTGAGGAAAAACTGGAGCAGGATCACATTCACCAGCAGACCGGCGCTCAGGGAAATAATCGGGATATATGTCCTGCCCATCCCCTGGAGGATTCCTGTGGTGTTATGGTATAGTCCGATGAAAAGAACCATAAGAACGCTGAACTGAAGAATCCGGACAGCATCCGGCGCATTAAAGATGAGGTCCAGCACCGGCTCACCCAGGAAGAGGAGCCCGAAGCCTGCAGGTATGCTGATCAGACAGACCATTTTGATGGATAGATTGACCTTCCGCACCACTTCCCCTATATTATTGCGGGCCAAGGCTGCAGAGATGGCAGGGACAATGCTTGTAGCAAAGGCAGAAGATGTGGCCACAATCAGGTTCACCAGAGCCATGACAGCTCCGCTGAAGGAACCGTAGAGGGCATCTGTCTTCTCAATGCTGAAGCCGCTGTCCAGGAGGCCATTAGGCATGACTACCCCTTCTACCACATCCATTAAAGTGGGAAGGAGGGCCGACATGGTGACAGGGATGGCGAAAAGCAGAATCCTTTTAACCAGCGCCCTGTTTCCCCCGGGATTCCTGTCAGTCAGGACCTCTCCACTGCGGTTATAGTCCCGGACAAGATAGAGAATCAGCACGATAATGCCGAAAAGGGCACCTACAAAGGGTCCCAGTGCGATTCCGTTGATAATCCGGATCACAGGAATGTACTCAAAGGTCCTTACAAAGAACAATGTTATTCCCACAGAGAAGGCAACTCTGGCCAGCTGTTCCACAATCTGGGAAAGCCCGGTGGGCAGCATATTCTGATGACCCTGGAAATAGCCTCTGAAGGCCCCCATGATGGTCACCACAAGGAGTGCCGGAGACATGGCCTGCAGGACATATAAGGTCCTGGGATCCTGGAAGATCCTTTCGGAAATGAAGGGGGCGAAAAAGAAGAGTCCGAAACTGAAGATCGCTCCCAGGATTGTCAGAATCATGGTGGAGTAACTGAAGATCCTTTTCGCTGTGCGGTAGTTGCCCCTTGACCGCTCTTCTGCCATAAGCTTGGAAATGGCAATGGGGATCCCGGAGGCAGAAACCGCCAGCAGCATGGCATAGAAGCTGATGCCCTTCATATAGATTCCTACCCCGGCTGAGCCCACAATCTGATAGAGGAAGGCCTGATAAAAGGCCCCTACCACTTTGCTCAGTATCGCCGCGGAGGAAAGGATGAAGGCATTTTTGATCAATGAGGATTCTCTGTATTCTGGCAAATCATTTCTCCAATCCGAATCATTTGTTATTCCTGTGTCTCTGCAATCTCCCGGGGCTGCCTTGGTATAGCCTCCAGTTCCCGGAGTTCCCCCAGCTCCTTATCGCTGGATATGCCAAGATCCCGGAAGCGCCTTGCTGAAGGCAGGACTCTTGATTCCATGGCTCCCACAGCCCTGTTATAAGCCTCTACAGAACGGTCCAGGCCCTTGCGGATTCCTTCCAGATGTTCCACAAAGACAGCCATGCGGTCATAGAGTTCCTTGCCAAGGCTGCTAATGGTCCTGGCATGCTCAGCCAGGGTATCCTGGTTCCAGCCATAGGCCACT
>CAYMDI010000099.1:0-4800 GCA_964389165.1 uncultured Eubacteriales bacterium
CCATGGACTGGAGAGCGATCTCCTTGCTGATGATGGACTGGAAATGCTTTACCATTCCAGGGTAGGGGTAGGGGCCTACTGCGGAGCCGATGATATAGAAGGTGTTCTCCCAGTTCTCCACCAGATCTCCAAGGGCCACATCCACAGCAGCTTTGAGATCCTTATTGCCGCTTTCTACCTGGATGACCTCCGCACCCAGCAGTTCCATGCGATAGACATTGAGGGCCTGCTTTCTGGCATCCTTAGATCCCATGTAGACCACGCATTTAAGACCGAGGAGGGCGGCGGCTGTGGCTGTAGCCACTCCATGCTGCCCGGCTCCCGTCTCTGCAATGACCCGCGTCATTCCAAGGCGTTTGGCTAGGAGGGCCTGTCCCAGAGTATTGTTGATCTTATGGGCGCCTGTATGGTTCAGGTCTTCCCGCTTCAGGTAGATCTTGGCTCCCCCCAGCTTCCGGGTAAGATTGCTGGCCAGGAACAGGGGAGAAGGACGTCCCACATAGTCTGTCAGATAGTAGTTCAGCTCAGCATTGAAATCTGCATCGTTTTTGGCCTTATCGAATTCCCGGCTGATCCGTTCCAGGACAGCACTCAGGGCCTCAGGTACCTGAGCCCCTCCGAATTCTCCAAATAGTCCCTGTTGCTCCATCATGGGGCACCTCCTAAATTCTTGCTTTTCCACCCCATTATACCAAAGGCTGAGGCTCGTGAACAGAGAAGATGTGAGAAAAGATAGATTAATCCCTTGACTATTCAAAAGCTTGTTAGTATAATTGTTTTTGCGTTAGTCAATATATTCCTCGATAGCTCAACGGTAGAGCACTCGGCTGTTAACCGAGGGGTTGCAGGTTCGAATCCCGCTCGAGGAGCCA
The DNA here is from genome assembly GCA_964389165.1 of uncultured Eubacteriales bacterium. Classification (GTDB taxonomy): domain Bacteria; phylum Bacillota; class TC1; order TC1; family TC1; genus CAYMDI01. The sequence goes on from CAYMDI010000099.1 coordinate 873, forward strand.
ACACCGGGCCCATAGCTCAGTGGCAGAGCTACCGGCTCATAACCGGTTGGTCCTTGGTTCAAACCCAAGTGGGCCCACCAAACGGGCGTTTAGCTCAGCTGGGAGAGCGCTTGCCTTACAAGCAAGATGTCGGCGGTTCGATCCCGTCAACGCCCACCAGTGGACAGGACTCCAATATGCAGATATTGGGGTCCTTTTCATATATCCGGAAAGGAGTGCAGCATGCGCAGGCAGGAGCGGATCAGCAAGGTGCTGTCATATATACGAAGGGGATCAGCGGTGGCAGATATAGGCTGTGATCATGGTTATGTCCTGATACAGGGGATTCTGCAGGGAATCATCAGCAAGGGAATCGGGGTAGAGGTGCGTCTCGGCCCCATGGCCCAGGCCCTCAGCAATGTACGGGAAGCCGGATTGGAGGAAAGGGTAGAGATCCGTCTGGGCAGCGGCCTGTCTCCCCTGTCCTCCGGCGAGGCGGAGGTCTGTGTCATCGGAGGCATGGGAGGGCATCTGATCCGGGAGATTCTTGAGGCGGATCCGGATACGGCAGCATCCTTCCGGATGCTGATCCTTCAGCCGATGAACGGGGAGAGGAGCCTGCGGGAATATCTCTTCAATAATGGCTGGCGGCTGGTCCGGGAGGAGATTCTGGAACTGGACAGGCCCTACCTGTATCTTGTGGCGGAACGAGGCCAGGAGCCTGTTATCGAGCCTTTCCTGCAGTTTGATGTGGGACCTCTTCTGAGGCTGGACCCCTCCCCTGGTGCCCGGCGTTATCTTGAAGGGCAGCTCAGAGATCTCCGCCGGATCCGAGAAGGGAGTCTGAAGGGGAAGACCCCGGACAGGGAGCGGCTGGAGCGGGTGGAGGAATCCATCAGAAGATGGGAGGTTTTTATTCATGAAAAGCGCTAAGGTCCTGGCCTGGCTTGAGGCCCATTATCCACTGGAGAGCCAGGAGGCCTGGGATGCATCTGGCCTTATCCTGGCACCAGGGGAGGATATCCGGGGGCTGGGACTGGCATTGACCCTGACTCCTGAGGTCATCCGCCAGGGGCAGGAACAGGAGCTGGACTTCCTGCTGGTCCATCACCCTCTTTCCTTTCCTCAGGAGCCTGATACCCTCCTTAGCCGCAAAGAGAGCATTCTTATGCAACAGCTGGAAGCTGCTGGCATAGGCCTCTATGTCCTCCACACGCCTTTGGATAAATCCCTGATGCGGAAGGCTCTGGGTGCTGCCCTTGGATTGAAGGAACTCCGGATTCTGGATGAAGATTCGGGTATGGGAGGGATCGGAACCCTGCCTGCTCCCCTTGGGCTCCAGGAATACTATGCCTGGGTGAAGGCTGCTCTTGGTCTGGAGGCCTTGCGGACCAATCATGTTACAGGAGATCGGGTAATCCGCAAGGTCGCCTTCTGCGGCGGTTCGGGAAAGGCCTTTTTGCAGAAGGCGATGGATGCTGCAGATCTCTTCCTCACAGGGGATCTCACTTATCACAGCTATGAGAGCGGGGTGTTCTTCAATTTTCCGATGGCAGATATCGGACATCATGCCAGTGAGGCTCCGGGGATGAAAGCCCTGGCTGGAGACTTGGCGGAGGGGCTGGGAATCAGGACCTGTTATCTGGAGTCTGGGGATTTCAGTACGGTTAAATTGTGAAAAAACTTTCACAGAGATTCCGGAATATTTTCTGGCGCTTTTCACATCCTGCCCCTATACTGAAGGCATAATCCTCAGATATTGAACAGACAAGGAAGAAAGAAGGTTGCATGATGGCAAGAATACTGGTTGTGGATGATGAGCCGAAAATCAGGGAGCTCATCGGGAAATATGCCTCCTTTGAAGGCCATGAGGTAGTTCAGGCTGGAAGCGGCCTGGACGCTGTGGAACGCTGCCGGCAGGAGTCCTTTGATCTGCTGATCATGGATGTGATGATGCCGGAACTGGATGGCTTCTCGGCGGTCAAAGAGATCCGCAAGGAGCAGGATGTTCCCGTGCTCATGCTCTCTGCCCGGGGGGAGGAGTATGACAGGATCCATGGATTCGAGGTTGGGGCAGATGATTACGTAGTCAAGCCATTTTCTCCCAAGGAGCTGATGATGCGGGTAGATGCCATTCTGCGCCGGGGAAAGGCGGGAGATGCTGAACGGGAGGTTTTTCAATGCGGAGAACTGAAGGTGGATTTCACAGCCCGTCAGGTATTCATCAAGGGTCAGGAAATCCAGCTTTTCCCAAGGGAGGCGGAGCTGCTCTTCTATATGATCCGGAACAGAGGCATCGCCCTGACACGGGAGAATCTCCTGAATAAGGTCTGGGGCTATGATTTCTTCGGAAATGACAGGACCCTGGATACCCATGTGAAGCTGCTGCGAAAAAATCTGGGTCCGTATGCAGACTGCATCAGGACACTGAGAGGAGTGGGCTATCGTTTTGAAGGAAAAGAAAAAGAATAAGAAGGCAAAATCCATACAGCTGGTCCTTTTTCTGTCTATGGTCTCCTTCCTTCTCCTTGTACTGGGACTCCTGTGGCTCTTTCAGGTAGTCTTCCTGGATGAGTTTTACAGCACAGTAAAGCGAACCCAGGCTACAAGGGTTATGGAACGCCTTGAGGATATACTGGAGGATTCTCATACAAGGGATCTTGAAGAGGCTTCTTTACAGGAGCAGCTTTATGTTCTGGCCAGGGATTCGGATGTTGCAGCCCTGGTAACAGATCTTGACGGGACAATCTATTATGAAAGCGGGACCTTGGACCGGATTTCCGGAATCCGCATCCTGCAGACGATGGAATTTCAGAATCTCTTTCAGGAGGCTGTCAGGAATCCAGGGGTGCTTCAGACTCTGGTTCTGGAAAACCGCACCTTGGACAGAGCGGGGAGAGAAGGACTGGCCGCCCCCGTCTACAGCGGCATGCCAAGAAGCGGCCAGAGCATCCTTCAGGTGGTCATTGAGGAAAATGAGGATGACCAGCCTCTGGCCTTGGTCGTGATCATGGAAATCACCCCTGTAAGCGCAACTGTGGAGACCCTGAAAATCCAGCTTATCTCTGTGACGGGGATGATGCTGATTCTGGCCATGGTGCTGGCTTATGTGTTTTCCCGCTTTATCGCCAGACCGATCCGGCGTATCACAGCTTCTGCAAGAGATCTGGGGAAGGGGGTCTATCCCTATGAGAAGGGCAGCAGCCTGATCAGGGAGGTGGATGAGCTGAATGATACCCTTTATCATGTGGATGGAGAGCTGTTGAAGGTGGAGAAGATGCGCAAGGAGTTCCTGGCCAATGTCTCTCATGACCTCCGGACGCCTCTCACTATGATCAAGGGCTATAGCGAGGCCATGCGAGATATTCCCGGAGAGAACAATCAGGAAAACATCCAGGTGATTATCGATGAGGCGGAGCGCCTTCATTCCCTGGTGCAGAACCTCCTGGAGCTTTCCAAAATGGATGAGAAGGAAATGGTGCTGAAAATCCAGGCCTATTCCTTCACTAAGCAGGTATCGGAGATTGTGGAGCGCTATAATCAGATGCTTGGGAGCAAAGGCTTTCATTTTGAATTTACCTATGACAGGGAGGCCGAGGTCAAGGGGGATGCCCTGTGCCTGTCCCAGGTCTTGTACAATCTTCTGAACAATGCAGTTACCTATACAGGGGAGGACCAGAGGGTCTTTGTCCGCCAGGAAATCCATGGCGGCAGGCTCCGTCTGAGTGTGGCAGATAGCGGAGAGGGGATACCCCCGGAACAGCTGGAAAGCATCTGGGAGCGCTATTACCAGGGGGAACAGAACCATAAGCGGGCTCAGCTGGGATCCGGACTGGGGCTTTCCATTGTGAAGTCCATCATCGAAAAGCATGGTGGTTCCGTAGGGGCTGATTCAGGCCCTCAGGGCTCGGTCTTCTGGTTCGAACTTTCGCTGTGATGTTCACCGGAT
>CAYMDI010000100.1:0-4794 GCA_964389165.1 uncultured Eubacteriales bacterium
GATGCCCGAAGACGGACACGGCAAAAATTGTTGCTGCCACCCCTGCAAGGGCAAAGACAGCAACAATGGCTTTCCATATATAGGGAAGAATCTTCTTCAGTGTGTTCACATTCCCTCCATCAGCGTAGGAATTTCATAGGGTCAATAGACCTGTCTGCAAGATCGCCTGTAATCGTAATCTGAAAGTGAAGGTGCTTGCCATCGCTCCAGCCGGTATCTCCCACCAGTCCCAGGGTGTCCCCTTCTTTCAGGTAGTCTCCTTGTTCCACATGGATTTCCTGTAAGTGGGCATACTGGGTCTGAATGCCATTGCCATGGTCCAGGACTACCTGCTTGCCATAGCCATCCACCTCGGCCACTCGGACCACAACGCCGCTTTGCACTGCAAAAACCCTGGGGCTTGCCCCCATGGTGTTGATATCCACAGCCGGATGCCCCTTCCTGTAACCCTGGGAAACATTCAGGTATCCTTCCACAGGCCAGGTAAAGGTCCCATCACCCATAGCAGGCAGGCTCATGCCTGTACCTGTGCTGAGAATCTGGCTGGTTACGGCCTTCAGAGCCGTCCTGGCTTTGGCCATATCCACTTCAAGGTTTTCAAGAGCCTTGCGGATGGTGGCTTCCAAAGTAGCCCGGATGCTCAGGTCTCCTGCTTGCTCAGCAGGTAGACTGGCCAGATGCTCTTCCAGCAGTGTTTTGTCCTGCTCATAGAGGAGGATGCTCTCTGCCAGTGTTTTTTGCTCTTCTTCCATGCCCTTCCCCTGGATTTTCTGGTTCTTTGGCAGAGACCAGGAAAGGGTCAGGAGGATTCCAAGGAAGATGCTGATTCCTATTCTTTTCTTCAAACAATCCCTCATTTCTTAACGGATATATGGCTCCGGGTTCACATGGGCGCCATTGATGATCACTTCGAAATGAAGGTGGATTCCGGTACTCTGGCCGGTATTTCCCATGATGCCGATGACATCTCCCCGTTTCACAGTTGTTCCGGGGGATACCCGGAAACTGGCAAGATGCCCGTAAAGTGTCTTGATGCCGCTTCCATGATCCACTACCACAGCATTTCCATATCCGTAATAGCTTTTCGCCAGGACCACGATGCCATCCTCTGCCGCAACAATGGCTCGTCCGGTAACCCCGAAGCCCCCGATGTCGAAGCCTTTATGCCCACTGTGGAAACGCTGGACATTGGTTGTGGTAGTGGGGATAGAAGGGACAGGCCACTGGAAGCGTCCATTCCCCACATAATTCCCATAGGTATAGGTATTAGCCTGTGCTGCCAGCTCGTTGAGGATTTCCTGGCGTTCCGCTTCTTCTGCTGCCAGCTGTTTCTTCAGGACACTCATCGTGCTGTCATAGGTCTTCTTAACCGAACTGAGCTTCTCCCGTTCCACAGACATGGCAGCCTTCTGATTCTCTGTTTCCTGCTTATTGGCAGCAATCTGGGCTTTCTGCTCTTCCAGAGCAGCCCGCTGAGCAGCCAGTTCCGCTACCTTCTCCTCTTCTCTGGCTTTCACAACCCGATAATATTCATTGTAGTTGATGACATCTGTAAGATTGGCGGAATCGAGGATGATCTCCATATAGTCGATATCCCCATCCTCATATTTGCTCCGGAGATGACTGTAGAACTCTTCCTTCTTTTTTGTGAAGCGCTCTGTTGCAGCCTGGAGTTCCGATTCTTTGGCAGCAAGTTCGCCGTTCAGCTGTACGATCCGGGCCTCTGCACCGGCAATGGCTTCTTCCACTGCATGAAGCTTAGCAAGGAGCTCGAAGGTCTGTCCTTCCAGTTTCTTGATTTCCTTCTTGAATTCCGCGATATTGTCTTCGGCCTCTTCCTTCTGCTGGTTCAGGGTCGCCTGGGCTTCGCTTCCGCCCAGAAAGACTCCGGCTCCCAGCAGCAGCAAGACCCCCAGAATGCTTCCGATTTTTTTGATCATGTGTCAGACTCCTTACCGGTAACCCAGGTAGTTATTGGGGTCCACCACACCGTTGAAGATATCACCCTTGTTTGTTACCTGAAAATGAAGATGAGGCCCTGTGCTCCAGCCTGTGCTTCCCACTGCGCCGATTCCCTGCCCTTTGGAGACATCCTGACCTGCGCTGACGCTTCTGCTGGAGAGATGGGCATACAGGGTCAGCAGTCCGCTTCCATGGTCGATGACCACTGTATTTCCGAAGGAGGAGGAATAGTAGGAGAGGAGCACTCTCCCTTCCTCTGCTGCGACCACAGAAGAGCCCGAAGGGGCAGAAATATCGATTCCCTTATGGAACTCAGAAACCCCGAAGATAGGGCTGGTGCGGTATCCATAATCGCTGGTGATCCGGCTGGAGGCCGGTACAGGCCAGCGGAAAACGCCATTGCCTGTATAGACTTTTCCCCCTGCGGCCTGCTGGGCTGCAAGGGCAGCAGCGATTTTAGCCTGGATACTGGCCAGTTCTGCCTGTTCCTTAGCCAGCTGAGACTTATATTCGCTGGACAGAGAGGCGAAATAGGACTTCTGAGAGTCCAGCTTCTTCTTCTCGATATCCTGCTGGGCTTTTTCCTGAAGGACCTGAGCCTGCTTTTCAGCAAGGGTCCCCCGCACTGCTTCCAGCTCGGCCTTCTGCACCTCCAAGGCTTCCCGCTGGGCCTTGATCTCCTGGATCATGGCCTCCTCCCGGGCTTTGATGATGCGGTAATATTCATTGTTGTTGATAAAGTCCGTCAGATTCACAGAATCCAATATGATGGCAGTGTATTCCACATTCCCCTCTTCATATTTGCTTCGGAGGTTCTGATAGAATTCTTCCTTCTTCTTGTTAAACTGCTCCGTGGCCTGGGCTATTTCAGCCTCCTTGGTCACGATGTTCCCCTCAATGATCTGGATTTCTCCGTTAATCGCATTGAGGCGGACTGTAATGGCGCTGATTTTGGCCTGGACCTCTTCAATCTGGCTGACGATTTTTGCCAGGTTTCCATTGGCTGCGGCGATTTTCTTCTGAAACTCTGCTATCTGAGCCTCCGCTGCAGCCTTGTCCTCTTCCAGCCCTGCATGAATGGCAGAGGCCGGCAGGAATAGCATTCCTGCCAGGGGAAGAAAGAGCAGCAGCATTTTCTTCAGGGTTCGCATTGTTCCCTCCTTACTTTGTTATTCTACACTTCCAGGTATTTCCGAAGAGAAGCGTAGCTTCCCAGAGCCCCCACAAAAATCCCGGAGAACAGAAGTCCGAGGATGATGAGCAGGATCTGGGTACCGTCATAAGTGAGGCTTAAGAATTCGATGTCCGCTACGACCTTGTCCATAAGGAAGCCATATGCGGCAAAAAGCACGATTGATGAGACCAAAGCCCCCAGGAATCCCAGAAGCATGCCAGAGGCCAGAAATGGTCCCTGGATGAAGCTGTTGGAAGATCCCACATATTTCATCACCTGGATTTCCTTCCTTTTCGCGTACAATGACAGCTTGATTGTGGTGGAAATCAGGAAGATGGCAATGAGAAAGAGTATCCCCACTATAACGATACCAGATATTCTAACGGCATTTACCAGATTTGTCAATTTATTGGCAAGGTCCTTGGCATAATCCACCTTATAGACTCCGGGGATTTTAGCAGCCTCTTGGCTGATCCCATCCAGGAGTGTGTTGTCTTCTCCCGTGATGATGAAGGTGTGCGGCATGGGATTATCATCGCCGAAAATCTGCTTCCAGGCTTCTTCTCCTCCATACTTCACCATCATCTCTTCCATGGCCTGGGCCTTGGATTTATACTCGATGGTGTCAATCCCCTCCAGGGCTTCCAGAGCTTTTCCTACTTCTTTGGCCTGGGCTTCTGTCATGGCAGGATCCACAAAGGCAGAAAGCTGGGTCTTGTCGCTTTGCCCTTCGATAAAAGCCCCTGCATTGAGGATGAAGACCATGAAGGACCCAACAATCAGCAGGGAGATGGCTACTGTAAGGATGGTAGAAAGGCTCATAACCTTGTTTCTGGCCATATTCTTCAGGGCCTGTCTGAGGAAATACCCCAGCTGCTTAAATCTCATACGTGTATTTCCCTCCTTCCTGATCCCGGAGAAGCTGGCCTTTTTTCAGTTCAAGCACTCTCTTGGACAGCTGATCTACAATAAAGCGGTCATGGGTAGCCATGATAATCGTCGTTCCGGAAGCATTGATTTCCTTGAAGATCTCCATGATTTCCACAGCTGTGCTGGGATCCACGTTCCCGGAGGGCTCGTCGGCAAGAAGGATCTTCGGGGCATTGATAATAGCCCGGCCGATGGCGATCCGCTGCTGCTCCCCCCCGGAAAGCTGCTGAGGATAATGATCCTGTCTGTGGACCATGCCAACCTTCTTCAGGATCTTAGGGACCCTATCCGCTATATCTTTGCCGGAGTAGCCAAGGACTTCCATGGCATAGGCGATATTTTCATAGGCTGTACGGTCCTCCAGCAGGCGGAAGTCCTGAAAGACCACCCCGATATTCTTCCGAAGCATATTCAGTTCCTTGGTCTTCAGCAGGGAGATATTCTTGTTTCCTACATAGACTTTTCCGGAGGTAGGCTTCTCCTCCCGGAACAGGAGCTTGAGGAAGGTGGACTTCCCGTCGCCGCTGGCCCCGATGAGGAAGACAAACTCCCCCTTATGGATATTCACTGTAACATGATCCAGGCCGATGGTCTTATTGCCATAAACCTTTGTCACATTCTCAAATCGCACAATGGCCGGTTGGTTCATCCTCTTACCTTTCTGCTGCAGTCTGTTTTCTGGAAATAGCCTTCTTTGCAGCCTCAACAATTGCCTCAGGGGTGAGGCC
>CAYMDI010000101.1:0-4741 GCA_964389165.1 uncultured Eubacteriales bacterium
GGCGAGGAAGCCTCCATCCGCTACAAAGAACTGGAATTCACGATTACGGAAGCCACCCACAAGCGCATTGAGAAGGTGCTGGTGAAGCTCCTCCCGCCGGAAGAAGAGGGGGAAGAAGAGGAAATGGAAGAGGGCCGTTAAGGCCCTCTTTTCACGCCTGACCCCGGGGCTATGTGGATTTTTTCTGCCATTTTCCTGCATTTTGTGCTATAATAGTACACAAGGGAGCCTGCTCCCGGATCAGGAAAGTAGGGACAGAAGATGAAATACAAGAAGGATGAACGGATCGTTTACGGGAATAATGGTGTCTGCAGAGTCGAAGAGGCCGGAATGATGAACTTCTCCTGGCTGAAAGAGCCGGCCATGTACTATACCTTACAGCCCTTGTACAAGAACCAGAAAATCTACGCTCCGGCAGAAGCGCATACTCCCATCCGCAAAGCCATCGGCAGAAGCCAGGCGGAAAGCCTCCTGGAAATCATCCCCAAACTCCGGGACAATCTTGCGGTACAGAGCTATGAAGAGCTTGCAGGGACGGACTGCCACAGGCAGTTCAACACCTTTGACTGCATGGACCTCATCAAGACCATCGGCATCCTCCGGGCCAAAGAGGAAAAGGGCCGGAACCTGGGCCGGAACCTGACCCAGGAAGACCAGCGCCTCCGGGACAAGGCGGAAGACCTCCTTTACGGAGAGATGGCTGCAGCCCTGGAAATCACAAGGGAGGATATGGAAGCGGAAGTCCAGCGCTCCCTCTCTTTTCCAGAAGCATAGAGGCTGAAAAACAGTTGCCTGTTTTCTCCATATCTGATATAATCGGTTATGGAAAATCGGCCTGCGGATATAGTTTAGTGGTAGAACGGCAGCTTCCCAAGCTTCAGGTGAGGGTTCGATTCCCTTTATCCGCTCCAGATGAGAATGACGGCAGCCCCCGGATCCCGGGGGCTGTTATGTTTTAGGAGGAGGGTGCGCCTTGAAGGAGACGGATCTCTATGGCCCCTTGCGGGAATATTTTGAAGCCAGGGGCTTTCAGGTCCGGGGAGAGGTCCATGATGTGGATCTTCTGGCCCGGAAGGAGGGCTTTCTGGTGGGGGTGGAGCTGAAAGCCGGACTCACCGTGGCCCTTCTGGTCCAGGGAAGCCTCCGGCAGAAGGTCTGCGACCTGGTCTATCTGGCGGTGCCCCGGCCCCGGCGGGTCCGCAAGGATGCTTCCTTCCGGAAGCTTCTCTACCTCCTCCGGCGCCTGGAACTGGGCCTCTTTTTTGTGGACCTGGAAGAGGGCAGGGTGGAAGAGGTTCTGGCTCCGGAACCCTATGATCTGGAAAAGAGCCGCAAAGCCCAGGGAAAGAGGCGCCTTGCTCTTTTCCGGGAGCTGGAGGGCAGGAGCCTGGACGGGAATCTGGGAGGGAGCCGGGGCCGGCGCCTTCTTACAGCCTATCGGGAAGAGGCGCTGAAAGCCTTGGCCTTCCTTTCTCTGAAAGGCTCTGCGGCCCCAAGGGACCTCAAGGCTCTGGGCCTCAATCCCAGGCTTTTCCAGGACAACTATTACGGCTGGTTCCGGAAGGAAAGCAGGGGAGTTTATCAGGCAGATCCCGGGAGCCGGGAGAGCTGGCAGGAGTACGAAAGCCTGCTGGAAAACTTCCGCCAGGAGCTTTTAGGGAAAGAGCCTTGCCAAGAGCCGGATATTGTGTTATAGTTTACGCATACTTAAATTACCCGAATATTCATCAGAATCCTCTCAAGTAGCCTTGCATGTCCTGCAGTCTGACGAAGAGTTCAAGAAGAAATATTTAGTCGATTTAAGGAACATGAAGGAAGGGAGGTACCACCCATGACAGGTACAGTAAAATGGTTCAACAGCGAGAGAGGCTTCGGCTTCATTACAGGTGACGACGGCGTAGATGCTTTCGCACACTATTCTAAGATTCTGAGCGACGGCTTCAAATCTCTGGAAGAAGGACAGAAAGTCAGCTATGATCTGGCTGACGGTCCGAAAGGCCCTCAGGCTGAGAACATCAAAGTCATCTAAGGAAACGAAGATAAGGAAAGCCCCTGGCAGCGGCCCGGGGCTTTTTTTATGAAGAAGGAGCAATATGAAATTCAAAGAACTGAAGCTGGGATCTGTAATCCTGGCTAACCTGGAAAGGGCGGGCTACAAAGAAGCTACGCCTATCCAGGAAAAAAGCATCCCTCCCCTGCTTCAGGGCCGGGACCTTCTGGGCTGTGCCCAGACAGGAACAGGAAAGACAGCGGCCTTCGCCCTGCCTATCCTGGAGACCCTGGAGGGTAAAAAGCACCAGAAAACAGATGGCCCCCTGGTCCTGGTCCTGGCGCCAACCAGAGAGCTGGCCTTGCAGATTGAGGAGAACTTCCGGATCTACGGCAGGGGGCTCTCTGCCAGAAGCACTGTAATTTTCGGAGGCGTTTCCCAGAAGCCCCAGGAAGCGGCCCTGAAAAGAAAGCCTGAAATCCTGGTTGCGACGCCGGGCCGCCTTCTGGACCTTATGGGACAGGGGATCATCAGCCTTCGGGAAATCCGCTGGTTCGTTCTGGATGAGGCAGACCGGATGCTGGACATGGGCATGGGGCCGGATGTCCGGCGGATCATCCGCCAGCTTCCTGAGAAGCGCCAGACCATGCTTTTCTCCGCCACCTTGCCCCAGGAGATCCGCCGCCTGATGGCAGCCCTCCTGAAGGATCCTGTCACAGTGGAGGCGGCTCCCGCCTCTACCCCGGGGGAAGCCATTGCCCAGTCCCTCTATCTTGTGGGGAAGAAGGAAAAGTCCCCCCTGCTGATCCAGCTCCTCCAGGAAGAGCAGCCGGACTCCGTGCTTGTCTTTTCCAGAACCAAGCATGGAGCCAACCGCATCACCAAATCCCTCCTGGGGGCAGGGATCACTGCCCGGGCCATTCATGGGAACAAGTCCCAGAGCGCCCGGCAGGAGGCCCTTGGTTATTTCCGCAGCGGGAAGATCCAGGTGCTTGTAGCAACGGATATCGCAGCCCGGGGGATTGACGTGGAGAAGCTCTCATTGGTGGTCAATTACGACCTGCCGGAAGTGCCGGAAACCTATGTCCACAGGATCGGCCGTACCGGCCGGGCCGGAGCGGATGGACGGGCGGTTTCCTTCTGCGCACCGGAAGAGTCGGAACAGCTTAGAGGCATCCAGCGGCTCCTGGGGGAAAAAATCCCTGTCCTGAAGCAGTAGCAGCAGGAACAACAGACATAGAAAGAAAAAGGCAGCCAGCTGGCTGCCTTTTTCTTTGTCTGCATTGGTCGGGGCGAAGGGATTTGAACCCCCGACCCCCTGATCCCGAACCAGGTGCGCTACCAAGCTGCGCTACGCCCCGAGCCTCAAACATAGATATTGTATCAGATCAGGGGGGAAAGTCAAGGCAGCGTCAGGACCTCCTGCGCCTCCGGAAGCGCCAGGCCGCCAGGAGGAAGAAGAGAAGGGCGGAGCCAACCAGGATCAGAAGATGGACCTGGGGGGAGAGGAAGGCGCTGCCCTGCTGGAAGCGGATACCCAGAAGGGTTTCAAAATCCCGGACCGCTGCTTCCGGAGCTCCGGCAAAGGAGGCTGCCAGAGGGACTTCCATAAAGACCTGGCGGAAGAGGGCCGCCCCATGGGCGATGGGGAAGGATTTGATCACCAGCTGCACGGATTCCGGAAGATTTCCCATGGGGATGTAAATCCCTGTCAGGAAGCCGATGAGTGTCCCCACCACCGTGCTGAAGGAGGAAAAGGCATTGTTGCTCCGGAAGAAGCTGACCAGGAAAGCCACCATGGCGCTGCTGGCCAGGGTGGTAAGGAGGATCAGCCCCAGAACCTTCCACAGAGCGCCAAGGGGCAGGAGGTTTCCCCCTTTCAGGAGGATATAGGCTTCACAGAGGGCCAGGGTTATCAGGGAGATGACCAGGCCGATGAGGAAGGTGCTGATGAGATAGGCTCCGGCAATGGCTTCCCGGGGGACCGGGGAGGCGTTGAAGTCCCTGTCCTTGCCGCTGCTCCGGTCTTCCACCATGATGCCAATGGCTCCCAGGGTGGTGGTGGCAGAGGTGACAGCCAGGAGCCCTGCCATAATCCAGCTATCCATAAGAAAGCGGGCTCCGGGGATCTGGGTCATCCCCTGGGTCATCACGTCCCCCAGGAAGAGGACATACATCCCGATAATGATGAAGACAGCCAGGAGGGAGAAGAAGACAGCGCTCCGGTCCCGGAAGAAGAGGCGCAGGTTCCTAATAATCAGTGCGTTCATGGCTTTCATTCCCGGATCTCCTTTCCTGTCACAGCGATAAAGGCATCATCCATGGTGCCTGTCAGGACTTCGAAATGGAGGAGGGCCTCCCGGAGCTCTGCCACCAGATCCAGGGCCTGGAAGGAGTCTTTCAGGTAGAGGAGATAGCGTCCCCCTTCCTTGTGGCAGGGGTAGCCTCTGGCTGTGAGGAGGGCTTCCAGCTGGGGGCTGTCCTTGGGGGTGAGGAGGAGGCGGTCTCTGGTGTACTTCTCCTTCAAGGCTTCCGGAGTCCCCTGGGCGGCGATCCGCCCCTGATCCAGGATCACCACGTAGTCCGCTTCTCTGGCTTCTTCCATATAGTGGGTGGTGAGGAAGATGGTCATCCCCTCCTGACGCCGGAGGTCCATGAGGGTTTCCCAGATGGATTTCCGGGTCTGGGGATCCAGACCTGTGGTGGGTTCATCCAGAAATAGGATATCCGGGGTATGGAGGAGGGCTCTGG
>CAYMDI010000102.1:0-4726 GCA_964389165.1 uncultured Eubacteriales bacterium
AGGGGCCAAGGGCAAGCGCTTTGCTCTGCCAAATTCCGAGGTGATGATTCACCAGCCCTTAGGTGGCACCTCCGGGCAGGCCGTGGATATCGATATCCATGCAAAACGGATTATGGCAATTAAAAAGCGTCTGAATGAAATCCTGGCAGAAAACACAGGACAGACGCTGAAGAAAATCGAGAAGGATACAGACCGGGATTACTTCCTGACTGCGGCGGAAGCCAAGGAATATGGGATTATTGACGAGGTATTCGGACACAGGAAATAGGTGCGCTAATGGAAAACAATCATGAAGATGGGCTGTATTGCTCCTTTTGCGGCAAGCATCGCACGGAAGTAGATCAGCTGGTGTCCGGACCCGGGGTTTTCATCTGCAATGAATGTATAGAATTATGCAATGAAATCATCCATAAGAACGACATTGATGATGAAGAGAGCGCTCTGGAGCTTAGCTTCGAGGCTCTCCCCAAGCCCAAGGAAATCAAAGAATATCTGGATCATTATGTGATTGGCCAGGACAGGGCGAAGAAAGTCCTGTCCGTGGCTGTCTACAACCACTATAAGAGGCTGCTGTCCAATCAGGCCATGGAAGAAGAAGGGGTTGAGCTGCAAAAGTCCAACATCCTCCTCATCGGCCCGACAGGAAGCGGCAAGACCCTTCTGGCCCAATCCCTTGCAAAGTATCTCAATGTGCCTTTCGCCATTGCAGATGCCACCACCCTCACAGAAGCAGGCTATGTGGGAGATGATGTGGAAAACATCCTCCTCCGGCTGATCCAGGCTGCAGACTATAATGTCAGCCTGGCTGAGAAGGGGATCATCTATCTGGATGAAATTGACAAGATTGCCAGAAAATCGGAAAATGTCTCAATCACCAGAGATGTATCTGGAGAAGGGGTCCAGCAGGCCCTCCTGAAGATTATCGAAGGAACGGTGGCCACAGTGCCTCCCAACGGCGGAAGGAAGCATCCTCAACAGGAGAACATCGAAATTGACACAAAAAACATCCTCTTTATCTGCGGCGGGGCCTTTAATGGGTTGGATAAGATCATTGAACGGCGTTCGGGTAAAAACCTGCTGGGATTCTCTTCCGGTCAAGTCCTTGAAGGGCAGAAGCCGAAGGACGTAGCCAAAGAAGTACAGCCCGATGATATCTTGAAGTACGGAATGATTCCTGAATTCATCGGCAGGGTGCCTGTCATCACTTCTCTGGAGCCCCTTGATGAGAAGGCGCTGATCCGGATTCTGAAAGAACCCAGAAATGCTCTCTTAAAACAATTTGAGGTTCTGCTCGGCTATGACAATGTCAAGCTGAAGATTGACGAAAAGGCCATTAAGGCTATTGCAGAGGAAGCCATGAAGCGTAAAACCGGAGCCAGAGGCCTGCGGAGCATTATGGAAGATATCATGACGGATGTGATGTATGACATTCCTTCAGCTGAAGATGTTGATGTCTGCCAGATTACCGAAGCCGTCATCCGCAAGGGTGCCCGGCCGATTCTCAAAAAGAAGAAAATATCATAATCAGGACAAGCAGCAGTGAGACTGTTGCTTTTCTTGTAAGGAGGAATATATGAGCGACCAGTATATGGACTATTACGGCGGGGATGCGCCAGCCTTCCTTTCCAAGGAAGCGATTGCGGTCCTCCCTTTACGAGGCATGGTGGTTTTCCCTGATGCGACTGTGCATCTTGATGTAGGCCGGACACGCTCTATCGCTTCGCTGAATAAGGGGATGGAGGGGGATCGCCGGATCTTTCTGGTAACCCAGCGGGATACCCTTGCGGATGTCCCTGCCTACGAGGACCTCTATAAGGTCGGGGTTATAGCGGAAATCAAACAGATCATGAAAATGCCCACAGGCATTGTCCGGGTTATTGTAGAAACCCATAAAAGGGGAATCCTGACCCGTCTATACCCAGTGGAAGACCACTATCAAGGGCTGGTCCAGTCCCTCCCTGAGCTGGCTAAGGATGACAGCCTGGAGACCAAGGCGCTGGGCCGGCTGATGCTAAGCGAATTTGCCAGCTATTCGGCCATCAACCCCAACTTCACACCGGAAAATATCGCAAAGATCCAGAATGTCCCTCATCCTGAGAAAGCTGCGGATATGATAGTCTCCAGCCTTCTTGCGGACTATACGGAGAAGCAGAAGGTGCTGGAAATGAACAGCCTCCGGGAGAAACTGGAAGCTGTTGTTCAGATGCTTTCCATGGAAAAGAGCCTCGCGGAGCTTGAACGTGAGATCAGCGAGAAGGTCAAGGAAAGCATTGATAAGGCCCAAAGAGAATACTATCTGAGAGAGCAGATCAAGGTCATCAAGAAAGAGCTGAACGAGAAAGTCGATTACGAAGAAGAAATTGACAAGCTCAAAGAGCGCCTGGAAGGAGGCAGTTATCCTCCGGATGTTTATGAGCGGATCCGCAAAGAAATCGAGCGGCTGGAAATCATGCATCCCAACATGACAGAAGGCGCTGTCATCCGTAATTATATTGAGTGGCTGTTGGAACTGCCCTGGGTGGAAAAGACACAGGAAGACATCGACCTGCCCAGAGTCAAATCAGTCCTGGATAAAGGTCACTATGGGCTGGATGAGGCGAAAGACCGGATTATCGAGTATCTGGCTGTAAAGAAACTCAGGAAAACCCATGGGAAAGCGCCCATCTTATGTCTGGTAGGACCTCCTGGTACGGGCAAGACCTCTCTGGCTAGCAGCATCGGACAGGCAATCAACCGCAGATTTGTCCGTATGTCCCTGGGGGGCGTCCGGGATGAGGCGGAAATACGAGGGCACAGAAGGACCTATGTCGGGGCGCTGCCTGGCCGGATTATCCAAGGGATGAAGCAGGCTGGTACGAAGAACCCGATCATCCTTCTGGATGAGATCGATAAGCTCGGCTCCGATTATAAGGGGGATCCCTCTTCAGCGCTCCTGGAAGCCCTTGATCCAGAACAGAACAATATGTTCAGCGATCACTATATCGAGATACCCTTCGATCTCAGCGAGGTCCTGTTTATCACCACAGCCAATAGCCTGCAGACGATTCCAGGACCACTCCGGGACCGCATGGAAATCATCCGGATTTCAAGCTATACCGAAAGAGAGAAAAAAGAAATTGCCAAAAAGCATCTCTTCAAAAAGCAGCTTCGGGAGAATGGCCTGGAGGATTATAAAATCCGCATTACGGATCGCGGCCTCTATGAAATCATCCGCCGTTACACAAGGGAAAGCGGCGTCCGGGATCTGGAACGGCAGCTTGGCAGCGTTCTTCGGAAAGTTGCAGTAGATATTCTGGAAGGGAAATTCCAGGAAATCACACTTTCTCCCAAGGAAGTCGCCCATTATCTTGGCATTCCCAGAATCAATGACTTCACCTCAAAACGCAAGACTGAGGTTGGTGTGGTCAATGGCTTGGCTGTAACACCCTTTGGTGGTGACGTTCTGTTTATTGAGGCGACAAAATATAAAGGAACGGGCAAGCTTCTTCTCACCGGCCAGCTTGGAGATGTGATGAAAGAGTCTGTTCAGGCCGCCATCAGTTACCTCAAGTCTAAGAATATCATTTCCAGCAATCTTGAGGAGCTGGAACTGGACCTTCATATCCATGTGCCGGAGGGAGCGACGCCAAAAGATGGACCCTCAGCAGGAATTGCAATGGGTACCGTGATCGCTTCCATCTTCCTGGACAGGAAAATCCGCAAAGAGGTAGCCATGACCGGAGAAGTAACCTTGCGCGGAAATGTCCTGCCTATCGGTGGCGTAAAGGAAAAGGTCCTGGCTGCATACAAGGATGGCGTAAGCGTCATCATCCTCCCCAAAGGAAACCAGAAGGATCTTCAGGACATCCCTGAAGAAGTACGGAAGAAGCTGGAAATCCACTTGGTGCAGAATCTGGACGAAGTCCTGGAAGTAGCATTGGAGAAGTGATGGAAATCAGAAAGGCTGCCTATGTAACCACTGCTGTGCGCCGGGATCAATATCCCGAAGAAGGACTCCCGGAAATCGCTTTTGTCGGACGCTCAAATGTCGGAAAGTCCTCCCTGATCAATCTCCTGACCCGAAATAAAAAGCTGGCCAGGACCAGCGGAAGCCCTGGCAAGACAAGGACCATCAATTTCTTTCTTATTAATGATGAGTTCCTCTTTGCCGATCTGCCAGGCTATGGCTATGCTAAAGTCGGTATGGAAACAAAGGCCACGTGGGGAAAGATGATGGAGAATTATCTGATTGGACGGGAGGTGCTCCGGGGAGTCATCCAGCTCATCGATATCCGTCATAAACCCTCAGTTCAGGACCAGGAGATGATGGAATTCCTGAGGTATTATGATATCCCTGTTGTGATTGCTGCAACGAAATCCGATAAGATCAGCTATGGCCAGCAGGCCAGGCATATCCGCCAGATCAGAGAGTCCCTGGATTTCCACGGTCCCATCGTACCCTGCTCTACCCTGAACAAAAAGGGCATTGCGGAGCTGACCCAGGAAATGCAGAACCTGATCGATTTCCCACAGCAAGGGGCTGATGGAGATGAAGGAGGAATGGAATGAGGAGGATGCCTCTCTATGACGCGCTCCTTAAATATGTTGCCCAGGGAAGAGTGCATTTTGACGTTCCTGGACACAAGCGCAATCCAAAGACAGCCTTATTCCGCAACTATATGGACAAACGTCTCATCGATTTAGATGTAAGCTCTGCCAAGGACCTGGATCTGATCGGAACTCCTAC
>CAYMDI010000103.1:0-4544 GCA_964389165.1 uncultured Eubacteriales bacterium
GGATGCCAAGGGCTTCCCTGACGCTCTTGCCCCGCAGCTCATTGGCTACGCTTCTGACTTTGCGGGGAGAGATGCGGATGTATTTTGTGACGGCCTGAGCCACTGTCTTGTCTTCTTTCGCTCTTTTAATTGCCATAATCTCTTCCTCCTTCCCCTATCTTGATTTATTCCCGGCATGACCTTTATAGGTCCGGGTTGGGGAGAATTCCCCCAGTTTATGTCCGACCATGTCTTCCGTGACATAGACAGGGATATGCTTCTTGCCATTATGGACGTTGAAGGTATGCCCCACCATTTCAGGGAAAATTGTAGATCTTCTGGACCAGGTCTTAATGACACGTTTCTCGTCAGCCTGATTCATTTCTTCGACTTTTCTTAAAAGCTTGGGTTCGCAGTAGGGACCCTTCTTGATTGATCTAGCCACAATTCAACCTCCCTTCCTTATTTGCTGTAGCGTCTGCGTACGATGAACTTGTCAGACGGCTTGTTTTTCTTTCTGGTTCTGTGGCCCAGGGCAGGTTTGCCCCAGGGGGTTACAGGATGCTTCCGTCCGATAGGAGAGCGTCCTTCCCCACCACCATGAGGGTGGTCGTTAGGGTTCATGACAACACCGCGGACAGTTGGTCTGATGCCCATATGGCGCTTCCGGCCAGCCTTCCCGATGGTAATGTTGCTGTGGTCGCTGTTTCCGATGGAGCCGATGGTAGCCCGGCACTCTGTCAGAATCATCCGGACTTCTCCGGAAGGCATCCGCACCTGCGCGTAACGGCCTTCCTTTGCCATAAGCTGTGCATGGCCTCCAGCGCTGCGAACAATCTGAGCGCCTTTGCCAGGCTTCATTTCGATGTTGTGGATGATGGTACCCACCGGGATGCTGCCTAAAGGCATGGCATTCCCAGCGCTGATATCCTCACCGGCACCGGAGATGACCTTGGAGCCTACCTTCAGCCCTTCAGGAGCGATGATGTAGCGCTTCTCCCCGTCTGCATAGCTGAGAAGAGCGATGTTGGCGGAACGGTTCGGGTCATACTCAATCGTAGCTACCCGAGCCGGGATATGATCCTTGTCCCGCTTGAAATCGATGATTCTGTACAGCCGTTTGGAGCCGCCGCCGCGGTGCCGGACTGTGATCCTTCCCTGATTGTTCCGCCCGGACTTCTTGTTCAGGACGTCAGTAAGGGACTTCTCTGGTTTGTTGGTTGTAATCTCTTCATAACGGGAAACCGTCATCTGTCTTAAACCAGGAGAAGTTGGTTTGAATGATTTTAATGCCATTTCATATCCTCCTTATGCTGGTTACACGCCTTCAAAAAGCTGAATGCTTCCTTCTTTCAAGGAGACAATCGCTTTCTTCCGGTCCGGACGTCTTCCCTCAGTGCGGCCCTGCCGCTTCATTTTCCCTCTGAGATTCGCTGTGTGGACACTGTCCACCTTGACGCCGAAATGTTCTTCTACTGCCTGTCTGATTTCATACTTGTTGGCCTTTTTGTCCACATAGAAGACATATTTCCCCTGAGCGGACAGGTCCATGCTTTTTTCGGAAATCACAGGTCTGATAATGATATCTGCTGGGCTACGCATTCAAAAGCACCTCCTCGAGTTTTAAGGCTGCTTCTTTGGTCATGACCAGTGTCTGATGGCGCATCAGGTCATAGACATTGACGCTGCCAGTGAAAGAGGTTGAGACACCTGGCAGGTTGTTTGCAGAGAGGACCAGATTGCTATCCTTGTTCAGGGTCACGATCATCGTGGTCTTGCCAGCATTCAGACTGCTTAAAATATTCTTAATCTCTTTAGTCTTAGGCGCTTCCATAGCCAGGGCGTCCAACAGGACCAGATCCCCGCCAGCAACTTTGGCGCTGAGGACAGAGCGTAAAGCCAACCTTTTGATTTTCTTGGGCATTGTGTAGCTGTAGTCACGGGGTTTGGGTCCGAAGGCCACGCCACCGCTTCTCCATACAGGGTTCCTGGTGCTCCCTACCCGGGCTCGGCCGGTTCCCTTCTGCCTCCAGGGCTTCTTCCCTCCGCCGCGGACTTCTGCCCGGGTCAGGGTGGAATGAGTGCCCTGGCGCTTGTTGGCCAGCTGCATCAGGATTACGGAGTGAACAGATGCTTTGCTGGGCTCGATGCCGTAGACGCCGTCGTTCAGTTCAACAGATCCTACGACTTTGCCGCTGATATCTTTTAATTCCACTGTTGCCATTGTTCTCTCCTTCCCTATTTCTTCACAGCGGATTTCAGGGTCACAATGCTTTTGTTCGCCCCTGGAATCGCGCCTTTAACCAGAATGATGTTTTTGTCAGCCAGTACATCGGCAATGACAAGATTCTGCACAGTGATTTTGTTGCCACCCATTCTTCCAGGCATTTTCTTGCCTTTGAAGACCCTGGAGCCATCGATGGAACCGTTGGATCCGTTGGCTCTGTGGAAGTGGGAGCCGTGGCCCATGGGGCCTCTGGAGAAATTGTGCCGTTTAATGGAGCCGGCGAAGCCTTTCCCCTTGCTTGTCCCTGTGACATCGATATATTCTCCTGCTGCAAAGATTTCAGCACGGATCTCGGAACCGGGGGCCAGGCCCTCCAGGCTGTCAACGGGGATCTCTTTCAGGACCTTCAGGGGGCTCTCAATGCTAGCCTTTGCGAAGTGTCCCATCATAGGTTTGTTTGTGTTGTGTTTCTTTCTCGGCAGAAAGCCTACCTGTACTCCCTGGTAGCCATCTTTCTCTTTGGTTTTGATCTGGGTGACATAGCAAGGGCCAGCCTCTACTACGGTCACCGGAATCATCTTTCCATCCTGGAAGATGCTTGTCATACCGAGCTTTTTACCTAAAATTGCTTTTGCCATTTGACAATTCATCTCCTTTCCAATTCTACTTCCTACAGCTTGATTTCAACGTCTACTCCAGCGGGGAGATCGATGTGCATCAGTGCGTCCACAGTTTTCGGATTGGTCGAGGCGATGTCGATAAGGCGCTTGTGTGTGCGCATTTCAAACTGCTCTCTGGAATCCTTGTGAACATGAGTCGATCTCAGGATGGTGTAAATGTTTTTCTCAGTGGGAAGCGGGATCGGTCCGGAGACGATTGCTCCCGTGCCTTTGGCTGTTTCTACGATTTTCTTTGCAGACAGATCCAGAATTCTGTGATCATAAGCCTTCAGGCGGATTCTGATTTTTCCCTGTGCCAATTTGTTTTCCTTCCTTTCGTTTGTATTTCATACAACCTAGCTCCACGGAAATCTCCCAGCCTCATGCCGGCAACCTTCCATTTCATCGCCATATATAAACGCGACAGTGTCAGTGGCAGATTCCTGCCACTGACAGCATCGGTCATATCCTTTGCTACGCGTTGATCTTGCTGACAACGCCAGCCCCTACGGTACGGCCGCCCTCACGGATGGCGAAACGCAGGCCCTCTTCAATGGCGATGGGGGTGATCAGCTCTACAGACAGCTTCACGTTGTCCCCAGGCATTACCATCTCCACGCCCTCTTCCAGGTGCGCCATTCCCGTTACGTCTGTGGTCCGGAAATAGAACTGCGGTCTGTAGCCGTTGAAGAACGGTGTGTGCCGTCCGCCTTCATCCTTGTTCAGAATGTAGACTTCCCCTTCAAACTTGGTGTGGGGCTTGATGCTCCCGGGCTTGGCCAGTACCTGGCCCCGCTCGATGTCCTTGCGCTCTACACCTCGGAGCAGGGCTCCGATGTTGTCCCCGGCCTGTGCCTGGTCCAGAAGCTTCCGGAACATCTCTACCCCGGTTACAACCGTCTTCCGGGCTGCTTCAGCAAGGCCTACGATCTCTACTTCGTCGCCAACCTTCACCATGCCCCGCTCAACTCTTCCGGTGGCTACCGTTCCCCGTCCTGTAATGGTGAATACGTCCTCTACAGGCATCAGGAAGGGCTTGTCTGTCTCACGCTGGGGGGTGGGGATGTAGCTGTCTACCGCATCCATCAGCTCCCAGATCGCTTTGCTCCACTCGTTCTCTCTGGTCCCGTCCCCTTCTTCAAGGGCCTTCAGGGCAGAGCCTACGACGAAGGGGGCATTGTCCCCGTCAAATTCGTTGTCGCTCAGCAGTTCCCGGATCTCCATCTCTACCAGCTCGATGAGCTCAGGATCGTCTACCTGGTCTGCTTTGTTCAGGAATACCACGATGTAGGGAACCCCTACCTGGTGCGCCAGAAGGATGTGCTCTCTTGTCTGGGGCATAGCTCCGTCTGCGGCGCTTACCACCAGGATCGCTCCGTCCATCTGGGCGGCTCCTGTAATCATGTTCTTTACATAGTCCGCGTGCCCTGGGCAGTCTACGTGGGCGTAGTGCCGGGTCTCGGTCTCATACTCTACATGGGCTGTGTTGATGGTGATCCCACGCTCCCGCTCTTCCGGGGCGTTGTCGATCTGGTCATAAGCACGGGCTTCCGCTCCCCCTACCTTGGAAAGGGTATAGGTGATGGCCGCAGTCAGGGTCGTCTTGCCGTGGTCTACGTGACCGATGGTCCCGATATTCACATGGGGTTTCGTTCTCTCGAATTTGGATTTTGCCATAA
>CAYMDI010000104.1:0-4517 GCA_964389165.1 uncultured Eubacteriales bacterium
AGAACAGCCTCCACATTCCCCGTCTCGATTCCGGTGCGATGGTCTTTTACCATCTGATAGGGCTGGAAGACATAGGAGCGGATCTGGCTGCCCCAGGCGATTTCCTTCTGATCCCCCCGAAGGCTCCGGACCCCGGCTTCTTCTGCTTCCCGCTGAAGCTCCAGGAGTTTGCTCCGGAGGATTTTCATGGCGGCTGCCTTATTGGTGATCTGGCTGCGCTCGCTCTGGCACTGGACCACGATACCCGTAGGCAGGTGCGTGATCCGGACTGCAGAGTCTTTCTTGTTCACATGCTGGCCTCCGGCCCCCCCGGAACGGTATGTATCCACCCGGAGATCCTCATCTCGGACCTCCACGCTTTCTTCCTCATCAATCTCCGGCAGGACATCCACAGAAGCGAAGGTGGTATGTCGTTTTTTGTTTGTATCGAAGGGGGAAATGCGGATCAGACGGTGGACTCCTTTTTCTGCTTTGAAGAAGCCGTAGGCGTAGTCCCCCAGAACCTCAAAGGACACGCTCTTCAACCCGGCTTCATCTCCGTTCTGAAGGTCCAGGATATTCACCTTGAAGCCTCTGGACTCTGACCACCGGATATACATGCGGTACAGCATCTCCACCCAGTCCTGGGCTTCCGTGCCTCCAGCACCGGGATGCAGGGTGACAATGGCATTCTTCCTGTCCTGAGGAGTTTTGAAAAGCTTGCGGATGGAGAAATCCTCCATTCTGGCCTTCAGAACCTCTCCCAGCTCCCGGAATTCTTTTTCCATCTCTGGATCTTCTCCGGACTCCAGAAGCTCCCGGGTAGCCTCAAGGTCCCCTATGATCCCCTCCAGCTCCCCGATCTCCCGGAATTCCTGTTCCAGTCCGGAAAGCTCCCGATTGATCCGAGCCGCCTCTGCCGCCTCGCTCCAGAAGGAGGGGTCCAGTCTCAGCGCCTCCAGTTCTTTGCATCTGGCTTCTTTACCAGCCAGGTCAAAGAGACTCCTTTATGATCATGTATTCTTTTTTCAGTTCCTGGATTTCAGCAATCAGCTCTTCATTCAGCATTTTCTATCTCCCGCAACACTGCTTGTATTTCTTTCCGCTGCCGCAGGGGCAGGGATCATTCCTGCCGATCCGGCTCTCATTCTTCACCGGCTTCGGCCCTTCATCCTCATAGCGGTTCTCTTTGATATTCCGGATTCTCTCTTCCGGAGCGACCAGGCGCACCCTGTAGATCAGGCGGCAGACTTCCTCTTTGATCTCTTCCACCATATTCTGAAAGATATCGTAGCTTTCGAACTTGTATTCTGTCAGAGGGTTCTTCTGTCCGTAAGCCCGGAGGTTCACACCCTGACGCAGCTCATCCATATTGTCGATATGAGCCATCCAGTTCCGATCGACAGCCCGGAGCACCACCTGACGTTCCAGGAAGCGCATCATTTCCTCTCCCACTTCCTCTTCCTTGGCGGCATAGGCTGCTACAGCCAGTTCCCGGAAGCGCAGGCGGATTTCCTCTTCCGTCATGGCGGCCAGTTCTTCTTTCCGTACCCCTCCATGAGGCAGGAAGGTCTGTCCTGCGAAAATCAGCAGGCCATCCAGATCCCATTCGCCGGTCTTTTCTTTCCCTTCGGAAAAGCGGTAAACAGCGCTTTCAATGACATCCTCGATCATGGAGATCACATCCGTGCGGATGTTCTCCTTGGTCAGCACATCCCGGCGCTGCCCATAAATGATCTCCCGCTGCTGATTCATAACGTTGTCATACTCCAGCACATGCTTCCGGGATTCGAAATGCCTGTTTTCCACGGCCTTCTGTGCCCGTTCGATGCCCTTGGAGATAATTGGATTATCTACAGGAAGATCATCGTCCGTGCCCATGGCCAGGAGATTCTGCATCCGCTCTCCTCCATAGACCCGGAGCAGGTCATCCTGGCTTGATATGAAGAAGCGGGTGACCCCGGGGTCACCCTGACGTCCGCTCCGGCCCCGGAGCTGGTTGTCGATCCGCCGGGATTCATGTCGCTCAGAACCCAGGACGCATAAGCCTCCCAGCTCGGCAACCCCTTCTCCCAATACGATATCCGTCCCCCTCCCGGCCATATTGGTGGCGATGGTAACCGCCCCTTTCTGGCCGGCCATGGCGATGATTTCAGCTTCTTTTTCATGGTATTTGGCATTGAGGACCTGATGGGGCACCCCTCTGCGTTTCAGGAGGCTGCTGAGGGCCTCGGATTTTTCAATGCTGATCGTCCCAACAAGGACAGGCTGGCCAAGCTTATAACGCTCTGCCACTTCATCGGCAATCGCTTTGAACTTCCCTTCCTCTGTCTTGAAGATCTTATCATCCTCATCCGCCCTGGTCACAGGGACATTTGTAGGAATCTCCACAACGTCCATGCCGTAAATCTGGCGGAATTCCTCTTCTTCCGTTTTCGCTGTTCCTGTCATTCCGGCGATCTTGCTGTACATCCGGAAGTAGTTCTGGAAGGTGATGGTAGCAAGTGTCTGGGACTCCTTCTGGATCTGGACCTTCTCCTTGGCTTCGATTGCCTGATGCAGTCCGTTGCTGTAGCGACGACCATACATCAGCCGCCCTGTGAAGGAGTCGACAATGACGATCTCCCCATCTTTCACGATATAGTCTACATCCCGCTTCATGATAGCAGAGGCCACCAGGGCCTGATTGATATGATGCCCCAGTTCCGTATTGCTTTCCTCATAGATGCCGGATACCCCCAGCATCTTTTCCACTTTCACCAGTCCCTCTTCTGTCAGCGTGGCCACCCGCTGCTTCTCATCCGTAGTAAAATCATCGCCCTTCTTCAGGGCCGGCATGATCCGGGACACCATCTCATACATCTCCGTAGGCTTATCTGCCTCCCCGGAAATGATCAGAGGGGTTCTTGCTTCATCAATGAGGATGCTGTCCACCTCGTCCACGATGGCATAATTCAGTTCCCGCTGGACCATGGCTTCCATGCTGACAGCCATATTGTCCCGGAGATAGTCGAAGCCGAACTCATTGTTGGTGCCGTAGACAATGTCCTTGGCATACTCCCCTTTGCGGTTCATGGGATGGACCTCATGGACGATCAGCCCCACATCAAGGCCCAGGAAACGGTAGATCTGGCCCATCCACTCGCTGTCTCTCTTAGCGAGGTAATCATTCACTGTGATAACGTGGACCCCTTTTCCCGTCAGCGCATTCAAATAGACCGGCAGGGTAGCCACCAGTGTCTTTCCCTCTCCGGTCTTCATTTCAGCAATCCGTCCTTGATGAAGGATGATCCCCCCGATCATCTGAACATCGAAATGCCTCATCCCCAAAGTCCGCACAGAAGCCTCCCGGACCGTAGCGAAGGCTTCGGGAAGAAGGTCATCCAGACTGACTCCGGCAGCAAGGCGCTCCTTCAGAAGGTGGGTGCGCCCCATAAGTCCCTGATCATCCAGACGGGAAATCTCCCCCTCCAGGCCATTGATCCTGTCCACCAGGGGGCGGATTTTCTTAATGGTCTTTCTGCTGTCATTCACCAGAAGGTCTAAAAATTTTAGCATAAGCAATTCTCCTGCATTATTGTATTCATTCTATTGATGTCTCAGTTCATTTTATCATTTCCGGGCTTCTTTTAACAGTTTTTTCCCGGATTTGCAGTACTCCAGCAGGGTGCAGTCTGAACAGGCCGGATTCCTGGCCTTGCAGACTCTCCGCCCATGAAAGATCAGGCAATGATGCATCAGGCTCCAGTCCTCCCTGGGAATCGCCTTCATAAGCTGTGCCTCTGTTTCCAGCACATCCTTCCCCCTGGCCAGACCCAGGCGGTTAGCCACCCGGAAGACATGGGTATCTACCGCAATAGCCGGAATGCCGAAGGCATTGCTGAGAACCACATTGGCCGTCTTCCGGCCTACCCCGGGAAGCTTCACCAGCTCTTCCAGACTATCCGGAACCTTTCCCTCATAGGCTTCTTCCAGGATCCGGCTCATGGCGATGAGGTTCTTCCCCTTATTGCGCCAGAGTCCGATGGAGCGGATATATCCCTCCATTTCCTTTTCCTCCATCCGGGCCATCTTCTCCGGGCTCCCGGCGGCTGAAAAAAGAGCAGGGGTCACTTTATTCACCTGGACATCCGTGGCCTGAGCCGAAAGGATGGTGGCCACCAGTAACTCGAAGGGATTGCTGAAATCCAGTTCAGCCCTGGCTTCAGGATGAGCCTTCTTGAGCCCTTCCAGAATGGCCTCTCTGTCTTTCTTCGTCATCCTTCCATCATCTCCTTTAACGCAGCAATCTCCAGGGCATAGCCATCCTCCTCATTGGGAGTCTCCATAAAGAAAGGCTTGTCCCGGAGGCGGGGATGGCTGATGATGCCTCGGATCCCTTCCCAGCCCAGTGCTCCCAGACCCAGTTTTTCATGCCTGTCTTTTCGGGCACCAAGGGGATTCTTGCTGTCATTAAGATGGATAGCCCGGACCCTATCCAGTCCGAAGGCCCTGTCCGCCTCTTCCAGCACCCCTTCCAGGTTGTGCAGGATATCGTA
>CAYMDI010000105.1:0-4483 GCA_964389165.1 uncultured Eubacteriales bacterium
GACGAATGACAAGATTCAAACTCCTGATTATGCATGATTCAGTGGACACATTTTGGACACAGTTTGATGAATACGTACTAATACCAGAAGATATTTACTTGAATGCCATAACGCAGAAAGCCCATTTTAGGGGCTTTCGTAGCTTCTGGGGTGTTCAGGGATGACTCACTCTTCAAGTCCCACTTTGGCACCATAAGTATTGTTATTGTTCATTTACAGCTTATCCATAATGAAACTGGACGATACTCCTAAATAGGATGAAGCCATCGCCTCACTGAAAATTCGACTCTTCGGGAACCTGGGAGAAATTAGAACAAGGAAATCATTAAGGCTGCAGAGTTCTCTATCTTCAATAAAAGCCCCAGAGGATAGAGGGGAAGAACCCCAACAACAAGGCAGACCCCTGCCTGGCTGCTCCAGGAAATTGATCCGGATACTGCAATTAATGAACGACATCTAACAGAAATCCGAATCAGAAGCTATGGAACTAATATTGCAGACCAAGGGAGGATTCCTGTACCTCAGGAATCCTCCCTACTTTTATCCAATAAAATACATGCAATTCTCTGTACACAATTGTCATTTCCCTGCTTACCCACTATAATTAACAACAAACATAACCGACAAAAACCCCACCCAGACCATTACTATATACCAGCTTACGTTATAGAAAAACAGCAGCGAGGGTGAACATCCATGACAGACAACCAGCTTCTTGAACTCCTCATAGAACTTGTCAGGAAGAATCCCTTCCAGACAGGAAGGGTCTACGCCAGAAAGCTCCGGGCACAAGGGTATGGAGACATTACGAAAAGAGACGTCAACAGTGTCCTGTATCGGTACAGAAGAATCTTCTGTCCCACCTTTGATGAAGTGATGCGCCCGGCCTGGCAGCTCTGCCAGGAAGCCACAGCCCCTATTCCTCCAAGGGCAGGGCAGCCCTCCCGCACCCCTCCTGTCTTCACCCCAGCCCCTGATATGGAAGAATATGAGGAAGAGGAGGAAGAATACGAAGAAGAGGAGGAATATGAGGAAGAGGAAGAAGAGGAAGTAGATTATGAAGAAGGAACCCAGGAGTACTATACAGGGACAGATGAGATCAATTGGGAAGAGGAGCTTAGCTTCAGCCTCTGGCCCTGGCAGGTCGAGGCCCTGGACAGCTGGTATGAGGCAGACTACCGGGGAGTGGTATCAGCCGTCACAGGAAGCGGGAAGACCAGAGTAGCCATAGCCGCCATCGAAGCCCACCTGGACAGGGGCTGGGAGGTCCTGGTGGTGGTGAATAAGAAAGTCCTCCAGGAACAGTGGGTGCAGGATCTGGTAGAGGTTCTTGGAGAGGAGTTCCGGGATC
Organism: uncultured Eubacteriales bacterium; assembly: GCA_964389165.1. Classification (GTDB taxonomy): domain Bacteria; phylum Bacillota; class TC1; order TC1; family TC1; genus CAYMDI01. Next base: position 1,352 of record CAYMDI010000105.1, read on the forward strand.
GCATCGGCCTTCTGGGCAATGGCTATCGAGATGACTTTACCTACTACGACATCATCATCGCCATTGTGAACTCCGCTGCCAAGGCTCCCCTTACCCTTTCTCCAGGGACCAATGGCCTTCTTATTGCAGATGAGTGTCACCACTATGAAGCCCCCTCCTGGCACAAGGCCATGAAGCGCCACTTCAAACGTCGGCTGGGACTTACTGCCACATATGATCAAGATGAAGAAGGGAGCCTCAATGAAAGGCTGGATGCCTACTTCACAGGACAGGTCTATGAGTATGGGTTTGCAGAGGCTATTGATGATGGCATCATCTCTCCCTTCGATATCGACTTCATCGGGATTCCTCTCCGGGAAAAGGAGATGAAAGCCTATGAGGGAGCCAAAAAGACCATGCAGGATATCGCCAAGAAACTCATGCGGTCCTACAATGCCGAAAAAGATGGGGAATTCTTCCGCTATGTATCCCGGACCGCTGTCCATGGAACCTATCCCCAGAACTTCCATGCAAATGCTTTCCTTTCCGCTTATCGGAAGAAACGGGATGCGGTGATTGAATCCCAGGACAGGATCCGGGCCCTGGAATGGCTTGTGGATGAGATTGAGGATAGCACCAAGACCTTCATTTTCACCGAAACCATCAAGGTAGCCCAGGAAATCGGGGATCTCCTGAATGACAATGGAATCTATGTGGAAACCATGGACTCTACCTTATCGGATGAAGAGCGCCGTGAGCGACTGGTTGCTTTTGGTGAGGATGAGGAATGTAAGGCTCTTGTGGCTCCAAAGCTCCTGGATGAGGGGGTCAACATCCCCTCAGCAGACCTGGTGATCATCTATGCCTACTCCAAAAGCAAACGCCAGATGATCCAGCGGGTGGGAAGGGTATTGAGAAAGGTTCCAGGGAAGAAGGCCAAGGTGATCATCCTCTATGCCATGGGGACACATGAGGATCCCAGGGAAGCTATCTCGGATAAGGATCCGGCTAACGCCTACCTGAGTGATATCATCGAAGCGGCGGAAGAGGTCACATATTATGAATTTCCCGGGGAATAGGGGGGATCCTCAAGTCCAGGGAATTCCTGAAGAGCATATAAGACCCACCCATTCATCAGGCGGCTGCCTCCCAGGCAGCCGTCCTCTTTATTCCCACAATCCCACTCCTTCCCATTGTCCTCCCCCTCCCCCCGTGATATATTGGACACACCACAAGAGAGGGCAGGAGGCACCCCATGAAAGACAACCCCACCTACACAAACGGACAGCCCCAATGCGAAGAAAATGGCGGCATCCGCACCCACTACTACAGGAACGGCCGGAAGCGGGCCCAAGGGCCCTGGAAGGATGAGAAGATGGAAGGGCAGTGGACCTTCTGGCGGGAAGACGGGAACCTCTGGCAGGAAGGCGGCTTCAAGGAGGGAGCGAAGCATGGCCTCTTCCGGCGCTGGGACAGGGACGGGAATTTGGAATACCAGGAAGAATTCAGGGACGGGAAGCCCCAGCCCAGGGGGCGGACGCCCATCGATGATTTCATAGAAGAGCAGGAGAAGAGCCATCAGAAAGCCCTGAAAGAAATCCGCAAGGCCCTGGCCAAAGCCCTCCCCGGGGCAGAAGAAACCATCCGTTATGGCATCCCCACCTTCCGCCTGGAAGGGGTGAATATCCTCCACTTCGCCCATGCCAGAGACCATGTGGGCATCTACCCTGGGCCAGAGGCTCTGGAAGCCTTTCAGGAGGAGCTGGGAGGGTGGAAGACCTCTAAAGGGGCCCTGCAGATCCCCCTGGAAGAGGCCCTTCCCCTGGACCTCATCATCCGGATGGCCCGCTGGAACAGGGACCATTTCGCAAAGAACAGAAAGGGAAAGAAGAAAGAGAAAGGAGAGGGACGATGAACAGGGAAGAACAGCAGGCCCTCCTGAAGAAGCTCAACTGGAAGGAAGGAATGAAGGGAAGCCTCCTCCATCCGCCCCAGGCCTTTGCAGGGCTTCTGGAGGATGCAAGTGAGCTGACAGGTGCTGAAAGGGAACCCCTGGACTTCCTCCTGGCCTTTGCCCGGAGGGAAGAGGAAGTGGTCCGGATCATGGCTGAGTGGAAGGGGAAGCTGGGAGCAGATCCCCTTATCTGGTTTTCTTACCCCAAGAAAAGCTCCCCTCTCTACCAGAAGGGGAACATCACCAGGGACCAGGGCTGGGGGGCTTTGGGTGAGGCTGGCTTCGAGCCGGTCCGCCAGGTGGCCCTGGATGAGGACTGGTCCGCCCTGCGCTTCCGGAAGGCGGGGAAGATCGGAAAGATGACCCGGAACCTGGAGATGGCCCTCTCGGAAGAGGGACGGGCCAGGAGCGGGAAGGCATGAGCCGGGTTCAGGGAGTCCTTGAGGGGATCCGGACTCATGAGCGGAAGATGGAAGAGTGCCTGACGGGGAAAGAGGATCTGCAGACCTGTCTGGAAGAGCACCGCCTGGAGATCCAATGGCTGGTGTCAGAACGCCTGGCCCACCTCCTGGCCACCCTCACCATGGCTCTCCTCTTCTTCCTCACCCTGGCCCTCCTCCCGGGGGAATGGCTCCAGGCCCTCCTCCTGCCCCTGGAGGGAGCCTATCTGGTAGCGTACCTCATCCATCTCTATCGCCTGGAACGGCGCCTCTGGTCCTGGTATGATCTGGACAGAAAGCTCCGGGCGAGGAAAGACTGAAAGGAGAATGAAGATGAAACGACATGCAATGCCACAGACCAAAGAGGGAAAGTGGGCCTTCGGACTGGCCCTGGCCTTCCTGGTCCTGATGCTCCTCAAGGGGAGTGAGGCAGTCTCCCTGCCTCTTCCCACCCCCCTCATCGCCCTGTCAGGCTTTGCTTCCCTGATCCTCGGGGTGCTGGCCTTTGTCCGCAAGGACAGGAGCTATGGGGTCCTCTATGCCCTGGCCATCGGCATCCTGGTCCTGGCCTGGACCCTGGCCGAACTCCTTATCCCACACTAAATGGGAGATAGATTGGCCAGTCCTCTGAAAGCATATCCAAGTCCCTTCTAACCTTCCGGGAATAGTGGTATGATGGACATAAGAAAAGAAGGAAAGGCGGTGTCCCCATGCTGCCGTCAATCGATATATTCACAGCCAGTGTGGCTTTCTTCATCC
>CAYMDI010000106.1:0-4430 GCA_964389165.1 uncultured Eubacteriales bacterium
TATGCCACAGTAGTAGAGATCCTTTCCGCCGCCCTTCAGGGAGGGGCCTTCCTGAAAGCCCTTTCCGGCTATCAGGAGGGGGAGAAAGTACCGTACCGCCTGGGGCATTTCTTTATTGCCATCAACATCGAGTCCTTCACAGAACTGGAGGAATTCAAGAAAACCACAGGGGATATCCTCCGGGAACTCCGGGCTTCCAGAAAGGCCCCCGGGGAGGAGCGGATCTTTACTGCCGGGGAAAAAGAGCATCTGGCCTTTCTGGAAGGAAGCCGCAGGGGAGTGGCCATCGGGGAAGCCCTGGAAAAGGACCTGGCCTTCATCGCCAGGGAGTACGGTCTGGAAATATAGGGGTGGGAGCCTGAAAAGAAAGGCGGTAAATGTTTTCATTCCCGCTTTTCCCTGTTATGTATAGGATTATCATGTAAGATATGATATATTGAAGGCATCAAGAATATCTTCCTGCCCGGCCTGCCCGGGGCGAGGGAGCATGGGGGTTAATGACGATGAAGAAAAATGCCATAGCAATTGGAGCCTTTCTGGCCGCGGTCGCCTGGGGTGTCATGGGGATCTTTGCCTTTTCCGGCAGCCTGCAGGCAGGGGTAGGGGGCGCTTCCATTACAGCCTATGCCTGGAATGCATACAGGGGGACGACGGAAGTTCTGGAAGGAACCATTACAGTAGATATCCCCAGCGGGGCCATCACACTCCTCCAGGCAGATGGGGGGGAGTTCATGTCCGGGGGGGATTTTGTGGAGGAACAGCTCTACATGGTCCGCTACAGCGGCGGCCTGTACCAGGTGAGCACCAGCGATGGCAGCCTTACTCTGGCAGGCGCCTTTGACAAGCCCTCCACCACAGGCTTTACCTATGATACCCAGACAGGGAAAGCATATATCGTCGTTTACGAGGATGGGGGAAGCAATCTCTACGAAATCAGCCTTGCAGACGGCAGCCTGTCTCTGGTGGGGACCATAAATAACGGCCTGATTATCGGCATCGCCATGGATGGGGACGGCCACCTCTATGGCATTGATCTGGGAGATGATCAGCTTTACAGCATTAATCCTGCCACTGGGCTGGGGACCCTGATCGGGCCTGTGGGGCTGGATCTCAATTATGCTCAGGATATCGCGTATGACCGTGACAATGGAGTCCTGTATGGAACCCTATATGAAGGGGGCGGCTCAGGAGGACTGTATACCATCGATACCAGTACCGGTGCGGCCACCCTTCTGGCTGCTATCGATGCGGAGGTCGATGCCCTTGCCATTCCTTATGGCGTGGAATATGAGATTGCCGCTTCTGCCGGGGTGGACGGACAGGGAACGGTAAGCGGGGTGGGCACCTATGCAGCGGGGGCCACGGTAACCCTCCAGGCAGTTCCTGCACCGGGCTACCGCTTCCTGAACTGGACGGAAGGGGATGAGGTGGTGGGCCAGGAGGCCGCCTACACCTTTACCGCTACAGGGAACAGGACCCTGAAGGCCAACTTTGCCGTTCAGGCTACAGTCAGCGTCCTGCCTCAGACAGGGCAGGGGATTCTGGCAGTCGGAGGAGGGACAATGGCCCTTATGGGCGGAAGCCTGGCCTTCCTGGCCAGAAAGAGGAAATAGGGTTGGAGAGGAAGCGTGAGCTTCTTCTCTTTTTTTGTGGTATAATCTGATGCAGATGGAATTCTGAAAGGAGAGGATCCTTGAGATGGAAATGACAATGGTCTGGCTGCTGCTGATTGTGGCTTTTGTAGTCCTGGAAGCGGTTACCCTGAGCTTCGGGGTAGTGGCTTTCGCCTTTGGATCTCTGGGGGCTTTGGTGGCTGCTGCTGCCGGTGGGGAGCTCTGGCTGCAGGTCCTGATCTTTCTGGGGGTCAGCGCCCTCTTCCTGGCTCTTCTGCGCCCCCTGATCCTGAAGCGCCTGCGGGTTCCTGAAAGGCAGCGCTTCAATGCCGATGCTATTATCGGGGAGTTGGGACTGGTAATCCGGGCCATCACCCCGGAAGCCCCTGGGGCTATCAAGGTCCGGGGACAGGAGTGGAGTGCTGTTGCAAGTGATGAAGAAGCCATCCCCGAGGGGGCTTCCGTGCGGATCCTAGAGATCCGGGGCGTCCGGGCCGTTGTGGCCCCGGCAGCAGAAAGGAGTAATAGCAATGACTGATTTCGATTTCCTTCCCTTGCTGGCAGTAATCCTGCTTGTATTGATCCTGGTGGTGGCTAATATCAAGATCGTGCCCCAGTCCAGAGCCTACGTTCTGGAACGTCTGGGGAAATACCATCAGACCTGGCAGACTGGGCTTCATGTAAAAATCCCCCTGGTGGACCGCATCGCCCGGATGGTCTCTCTCAAGGAACAGGTGGTGGACTTCCCCCCCCAGCCGGTGATTACCAAAGACAATGTCACAATCCAGATTGATACGGTCGTGTACTTCTCAATCACAGACCCAAAGCTTTTTGCCTATGGGGTGGAGAACCCTCTGAATGCCATTGAGAACCTCACAGCAACCACCCTGAGGAATATCATCGGGGATCTGGAACTGGATCAGTCCCTCACCAGCCGGGATGTGATCAACTCCAAAATGCGTATGATTCTGGATGAAGCCACGGATGTCTGGGGCGTGAAGGTGAACCGGGTAGAGCTGAAGAACATCCTGCCACCTGCAGACATCCAGCAGGCCATGGAGAAGCAGATGCGGGCAGAACGGGAACGCCGGGAAGCCATCCTCCGGGCTGAAGGGGAGAAGCGGGCGGAAATCCTCCGGGCTGAAGGCCAGAAGGAGAGCCGCATTCTGGAAGCAGAAGGAGAGAAAGAATCCGCCATCCGCAGAGCAGAAGGGGAGGCCGAGGCGATCCTGAAGATCAATGAGGCCACAGCCCGGGGCCTTTCCATGCTGAAGGAAGTGGAAGCAGATGGGCCGCTTCTCGCGTTGAAGAGTATGGAAGCCCTGGTACGCATGGGAGACGGACAGGCTACCAAAATCATTGTTCCCAGCGATATGCAGAACATAGCGGGTCTGGTGACGGGGATTACGGAAATCGTCAAAAAGTAGCACTATGGAAAAGAGCCCGGAGGGGCTCTTTTTTCATGCTCCGGATGGCGCAGGGACTTTCCGGATGCTATACTTGGAGAAAGAAAAGGAGCAGGGAAGGGAGGAAGCATTGATGGCAGAAGCCGGGGATGAGCTGAAAAGGGAAGATCCTGTCCTGAAAGAAGGCAAGGACAAGAGCAAGGATAAAGAAAAAGGCAAGGAAAAGGACAAGGAAAAGGGGAAGAAAGAAAAGAAGAGCAAAGGGAAGAAGGAAGGCAAGGTCAAAAAAAAAGAGCCTTCCCTGAAGAAGGCTCCCTTGGAAACAGAAGGAGAGGTCTTGTGCAAAGCGGCGAAAACCCTCCTCCCGGAAGACTTTATGGGATATGCGGCATTGGTCGGAAAGCCCCGGTATGTATGCGCCAAGTGCGGCCGGGCCTCCTGGACCCGGAAGAACCTCTGCAAGCCCCTGCCTATGGGGCAGGTTGGAAAAAGCCTAATCCCGGAGGGCCAGGCTGGAGAAGATCCGCTGGATTCCTGAGAGGAGCAGGGCTGCACCCAGGATCAGGGACAGGGTGATTCCTGCCAGAAGCGGCTGGAAGAGGAGGAGGATCCCTCCGGTCAGGAGGAGCAGGCCTAGTCCCAGGGCGGCTCCGAAGAAGGGCGCCCCCAGGCTGCGAAAGGCGGCCAGGCTCCGGAGGTTCATAGCCCCCTCTATGATGAACCAGATGGCCAGGATATAGGAGAAGATGGTGGCAGAGAGCAGGGGCTGGAAGAAGAAGAGGAGGCCCAGAGAGAAGAGCAGGAGGGACAGGAAGAGCAGTCCGCTCTTTTTCAGCCCGCCTTCCTGAAACTGGAGATAGAGGAAGAAAAGGAAGGCTGCCAGAATCAGGGCCAGAACCCCAAGAATGAGGGAGAAGGCGGCAATGGTGGCTTTAGGCTCCATCAGGATGAAGATGCCAGCTGCCAGCATGAAGACGCCAGCCAGTAGGGAGGAAATGCGGTTTCCGCTGTAAGGCATAGGAGATTCCTTTCTCCCCGGCAGCTGGGCCGGGGCCTTTTTCCCCCATTATATCACGGAAATCATCTGGGAAGCCCCTTGAAATATGGAGCTTCTTTGCATATAATAACGTGATAAAGAAAAATGCGGAGGAATAAAGATGAGATTGCTTGAAGGGCTTACACTGAAGGGCCTCACCCTGAAGAACAGGGTGGTCCTTCCACCCATGGACACCTATTCTGCCGGGGAGGATGGCAGGGCTACCCCTTTCCACCTGGTCCACTACGGTTCCAGAGCCTTAGGGGGGGCGGGGCTGATCATTCTGGAAGCTACGGCGGTGACCCCCAAGGGCCGGATCACGGACCAGTGCCTGGGCCTCTGGGAAGAGGGGCAGATTCCCGGACTTCGGGAAAT
>CAYMDI010000107.1:0-4415 GCA_964389165.1 uncultured Eubacteriales bacterium
CCCATTTCCACCAGCATCCGGATAATCAGATCCCGGACTACAGGCAGCTTATACTCGCTGGATTTGCGCATTCCTGTCACAGCCAGAATCCTGTCCCGGATGGCATCTGCTGCCGCTTCCGCCAGTTCCCTGTCAAGGACCTTACCCTGAAGCATATCTTCCACTTCCTGAAAGCGGCTGGCTACAGGCAGGGCCGCACCCACGGCAATCCGCACATCCCCCACCACCTTGTCCCGGTCCAGTTCAAGGGCCAGGGCGAAATTGAGACGGGATATGGCCAGGGCCTTCCGCCGCCCCACCTTGAGAAAGCGGGCAGGAATCCCTGCCAGAGGCCGGACCAGGAAGCTGACCATCAGCTCATCCTTCTCCAGCTGGATCTTTCCGGGCTTCAGCATGAACTCCTGTAAGGAAACCTGGTGCTCCTTTCCCGATACATTCACAATCCGGACCTGGCAGTCTCCCAGGAGGAGGGCCGGAAGGGTGTCGCTTGCAGGAGAGGCTGTCCCGATGCTGCCACCCAAGGTCCCTCTGTTGCGGATCTGGGGTGAGCCGATGGTCCGGCAGGCCTCTGCCAGAATCTTGAATTCCTTCTGCACCAGCGGACTGGTGACGATATCATCATGAGAGGCTGCTGCACCTATTTCCAGGAAGCCTTCCCGAAGGCGGATTTCCCGTAGCTCGGGGATGAAGGTCAGATCGATGACATTGCGTTCCAGAAGTTCCGGCTCTTTCCGGACTTCCACCATCAGATCTGTGCCTCCTGCCATAAAGACATAGTCCCCTTCCATCATGTCAAGGCAGGCTTTTATGGTGGTTGGTCTAAGATAGTTGGCCATGTTTCACTCCTTACTGTTCAGACAGCCGGCGGATCTCTTCCAGGCTGCAGGGAAGCTTCCGGATGGGTTTTCCAAGAGCACTGGCCACTGCAGCTGCAATCGCTGCCGCCACAGCCTCCGTTGAGGGCTCCCCGATGGACTTGGCTCCGTAGGTCCCCTCTTTCGTCTCACTCTCGAAGAGAATCAGATCCATTTCAGGCATATCCATTGCCGTAGGGATGATATAGCTGTCGAAGTTATCTGTCAGGACCCGGCCCTGGGAGATTTCCACCTCTTCCATCACGGCCATTCCCAGACCCATTACAATCCCTCCATACATCTGGCCTTTCACAGTGTTGGGATTGATGACCCGGCCGGTATCCAGCCCCGAAGTCACCTTATCCACACTGACCTCACCGGTCTTCACATCCACTGTAACTTCAGCGGCACAGACATTATATGTGTAGGTGGGAAAGGCCCGTCCCTGTCCGATACGGTGATCATAGTCATTCTTTTCCGGTTTGAACCAGGCATAGACAGCCAGCTGGTCTCCGCTCCAGAGACGCTCGTTGCAAAGGTCTCCTAAGGCTATGCGTTTGGAAGGATCAGCCTTCAGATAATAGAAATTATCCCTGGCCTCCACATCCTCCGGCTGAGCTCCAAGCTTCTCGGCCACATGAGCCTTGAAAAGCTTTGCCAGCTCCTCTGCCGCCAGCTTCATGCTCTGGGCTCCCATGGTAGTCCCTCTGCTGGCAACCGTCATGCCGCTGTCTGGAATGGCATGGGTATCCGCACTGTGGAAGTGGACCTTGTCCAGCGTGACCCCAAGGGGCTCTGCGGCAATCTGAGCATAAGCTGTCTGGAGTCCTTGTCCGTTTTCCGCCAGTCCTGTGCTTACGATGATGCTTCCATCCTCTGTGGCTTGGACGAAGGCACCCCCTGCATCGATGGTCTCTGCCCCAAGACCTGAGCCCCGGAAGGCTGTGACTAAGGCAATGCCCTTTTTATAATCCATGCTCTGCTCATTAAATGCCTGGCACTCTTTCTTCTTATCATAATACCCCGTACGTTCCAGGATGGTATCCAGCATTTCCTCCAGAATCACCTCTTCCCGGATCATCTGGCTGGTGGCTGTCTCCTGATTGCTGCGGAGGATGTTCTTGCGCCGGAATTCGATGGGGTCTATCCCCAGTTCCTGGGCCAGCTCATCCAGGAACTGCTCCTGGGCGTAAATGAGCTGAGGAGAACTATAGCCCCGCATGGCTCCGGAGTGGATATTGTTCGTGAAAACCCCATAGGTATCCGTCTTTACATTAGGAATGTGGTAGACCCCGGCTGAATGGACCGAGGCTCTCCAGTTCATGAACTGGCTCTGATTGTTATAGGCGCCGCTGTTATCAATCTGCGTCCCCTCCCAGGCCAGGATCTTCCCATCCCTGGTCACCCCAGCCTTATAGGTAAAGCGGAAGGGATGGCGTTTGGAAGAATCCACCAGACTCTCTTCCCTGGTATTCACCATCTTCACAGGCTTTCCTGTCGCTTTATGGAGCATGGCTGCCCGTCCGACCTGGACCCCTACCCCCTCTTCCTTGCCTCCGAAGGAGCCGCCCAGGGTCCGCTGGATCAACCTGCATTCGCTCATGCTGTACCCGCTGGCATCTGCCAGATACCGTCTGGTAAAGAAGGGGTTCTGTGCCGAAGCTTCGCAGGTGATGGAACCGTCTTTTGGGTCGGAATAGACCAGACAGGCTTCCGGTTCGATATAGGCCTGCTCGATAAATGGCACTTCATAGGATTGCTGGAAGATCAGATCGCTCTGCCTGAAGCCTTCTTCCACATTTCCCTTGCGGATGGGGTAATAGGATTCAAAAAAGATATTTCCTTTCACATCCTTGCTGGGGATCCCGTCCTTCAGCCCGACTCCCTTTTCCCTTACAATGGGAGCCTCAGGATCTAGTGCTTCTTCAATCGTGTAGACCCCAGGCTGCTTCTCATAGGTCACCTGAATGGAATCCAGAGCCTTCCGGAGGATTTTCCGGGATCTGGCTGCGACGATGGCCACCACATCCCCCACAAATTTCACCTCATCTGTAAGATAATGATAATCCGCCCAGCTCTGCTTCTTCACCCCTTGATCAAAGCAGGTGATGACTGCTTCAACCCCTTCCATAGCCTTTGCGGCACTGGCATCCAGGGTGAGGATCTTCACGGGAAACTCCTTCATCCGCAGGGAGCCTCCATAAAGCATGCCCTGCATCTGGAGGTCTGCAGCATATTTTGCTGTACCCAGGACCTTTTCCAGAGCGTCAACTCTTTTGAGGTCTTTCCCGATGATATGGTATGGATTTTTCTTGTCGCCGTAAATTGACATGTCCTGTCCTTTCTATTGCTTATCCCAGAGCTTTCCGGTTACCGTACGGAGCTGCTCCTTCACAGCCTGAACATCGGCCTTGGTAAGGATCCCATCTCTTTTCAGGATCTTGCCGTTTATCACTACATCCCGGACATTATGGGGATTGCGGTAAAGGACCAGCTGTTCGTATAGATTGTGAGCTGTGATGGGTGTCGGAGTGTCCAGCCTGATGGTAATGAGATCTGCCTTGGCTCCCGGAACGATCCGGCCCAGATCCTTGCGCCCGATAGCATCGGCTCCCCGCCAGGTGGCCATTTCGAAAACCTCTTTGGCCTTCATGACCTGAGGATCTCTGCGATAAGCCTTATGAATCAGGAAGGCTCCCCGCATGACTTCGAAGAAGTTATTGATATATCCGTCTGTGCCCAGGGCGACTCTCGCCCCCATCTTCAGGAGGTCCGGGAAGGGAGCAACCCCTCCCCCTACTTCGCAGTTGGACAAGGGCATATGGACCATGGCTACGTCTTTCCCTGCAAGGATTTTCTTTTCTGCCTCACTGACCTGGACAACCTGGGAGGCCAGGACATTCCCGTCCAGCGCCCCAAGCTCCTTGTAAACCTCAGCAGGCCTTTTGCCATAATGGTCTTCGCTCCAGGCTGGCTCATAGTCGCTTTCAGAAAGGTGCATGTGGAAAAGGCAGCCGGCTTCTCTGGCCATTGCTCTTGCTCTTTTCACGTATTCCTGGTCACAGGTGAAGAGGGTATGGATGGAAAGGAAGCCCTGAACCAGATCATCAGCCTCTTTGGAGCGGGCGAAGGAGATGTTTTCTTTCAGCCCTGCTTCAGCAGTTTCCTGCCCCATCCGCTGGCTTGCTTCAAAGGAGAGGTAGCCTCGCATCCCATAGGCTTCCAGCACTTCCGCTTCAGCAGCCAGGCAGCCGGGGAGGCTGTTGGGGGCTTCCAGGGTGTCCACCAGTGTGGTAACTCCGGAATCGATGCTTTCAATGCAGGCCCAGGCCGTAGTCGCCCGGATCAGTTCGTGGTCAATCTGGTCCTCCACCATAGGCCACCAGAAAATCTCCAGAAAGTCTGTGAAATCCTTAATGACCTTCTCTGTATGGATCCCATGGGCCACTGTACCATACATATGAGTATGGGCATTGATGAAGCCAGGAGTGACAATTCCATTTGGCATTTTCAGCACTTCATCTCCGCTCCGGGGATGAACCTGATCTGTGGGGAGCACCT
>CAYMDI010000108.1:0-4326 GCA_964389165.1 uncultured Eubacteriales bacterium
GTCCTGGGGATTATCGGGCTGAACGGGGCAGGAAAGAGCACCTTGCTGAAACTCATCGCCGGCGTCCTCAAACCCACAGAGGGAAAGGTCCGGACACGGGGCACCATCGCTCCTCTCATTGAGCTGGGAGCCGGCTTTGATATGGAGCTTTCCGCGGCAGATAACATCTATCTCAACGGTGCTGTGCTGGGCTATTCCAAAAAGCTCATTGAAAGCAGATTTCAGGAGATCCTGGAGTTTGCCGAGCTGGAGGCCTTTGTGGATGTTCCTGTAAAGAACTTCTCCTCCGGGATGATCGCCAGGCTGGGTTTTGCCATCGCTACTATTGTAGATCCTGACATCCTCATTGTAGATGAGGTCCTGTCTGTAGGAGATTTCAAATTCGGGCAGAAAAGCGAGAACAAGATCAGGGAGATGATTGCCGGTGGGACGACAGTGCTATTTGTCTCTCACTCTGCGGATGCGGTAAGGCGGATCTGCGGGAAATGCCTGTTCCTGGAACATGGGAAGATGGTAGCCTTCGGAGAAACAGAAGAGGTTCTCAAAGGCTATGAGGAACGCTACGCATAGGCTTGAAAACAGGATGGAAGGGGACGAATACGGCAAGATGAAGATCAATGAGAAGAAAAATCTGGTGAAGAGCGCCCTTTTCACTTTGGATTTTGTTCTGCTGAACCTGATTTACTATTACTCTCTCCTCTATCTGGTTCGCGTGGTGAATTATCATGAGGTGATGACCATGGTCATGGTCATCACCATTACCTTCTTCAGCTTCCGCCTATATAACATGTATGTGGAGCTAGAACATATCCGCTTCAGGGAAATCGTCGTAAAAAGCTTCATCGCCAATATGGTCTCCGTGGCTGGGGCAGGTATCGTCCTGACCCTCCGTCAGGATTATGGGGAGAAGATGATGCTTACGGTCTTCCCCATCACTTTCCTCATTACAACAACCACCCGGATCATGGTGAAGAAATACATCACATCCCGTTACAAGAAGGCGAACATTCTGATTATCGGGAGGGATGAAGATATCAGGGATATTGTGAAGAAATTCTTCCTGAAGTACTTCCGGACCTACAATATATCCTGGATCGCTCCGGAAGCCCTGACTCCGGAGGCCTATGAGAACAGGGATGAGGTTCTGGTCTCCCAGAACATCCTCCCTGACACCAAGGAGGCTATTGTCGCGGAAATCCTCCGCCGGCGCCTGACCTACCGGATTATCCCAGGGAACTATGAGATCCTGGTGGCTGCCAGCCATGCCGGGCAGATTTATGATACCTTCATCTTCAACAAGATGGCCACCGCCCGGTTCCTTTATCGCTTTGCCAAGCGGGGAATGGACCTTCTGGGGGGAGGCTTCCTTTTCCTCTTAAGCCTGCCTCTTATGGCTGGGGCCGCTCTGGCTCTGAAGTTGGAAAGCCCTGGGGCGCCTATTCTGTATGTGCAGGACAGAGTCACCATGAATGACAGGGTCTTCCGCCTCTACAAGTTCCGGAGCATGGTTCCGGATGCGGAGGAGGGGACAGGGGCCGTACTGGCAGAACGCAACGATGCCCGGATCACCAGAGTGGGAAGCATCCTCCGGACCTTCCGGATCGACGAGCTCCCACAGGTCCTCAACGTCCTCAAAGGGGATATGAGCCTGGTGGGCCCCAGGCCCGAGCGTCCGGAATTCGTCCAGCGCTTCAACAGGGAACTGCCCCTCTACGATTACCGCCACAGAGTCCGGGCGGGGCTCTCGGGACTGGCCCAGATCAGCGGATATTACAGTACCACAGCAGCGGATAAGCTGAAGCATGACCTGTATTATGTGGAACAGCATTCCATTATTCTGGATGTGGTGATTCTGCTGCGGACCCTGGAGGTCATCCTCTCTCCCAGCAAGTCTGCCGGGCTGGAGGAACAGCAGACCTTGGAAGAGGTCCTTGCCGCCAGAAAATACCGGATTGAGAAGGATGGTCAAGGCTATCGCTTCATCCGGGAAGAGGGGGTGCGGAAATGAAGGTTCTCATAACAGGAGCCGGAGGGATGCTGGGACGAGATCTCACGGCTGTTTACAGGGATCAGGACCTCTTACTGCCAGGTGAGGAAGAGCTGGATATCACCAGGGAGGCAGAAGTCCGGAAATACCTCAGGAACATGAAGCCCCAGCTGATCATCAACTGTGCAGCCTTTACCAATGTGGATGCCTGCGAGGAGGGTGAGAATCGGGAGAAGGTGATGGCAGTCAATGGCCTGGGTCCAGGATACCTGGCCGCCGGGGCGGAGGAACTGCAGATCCCCTTAGTGCATATCAGCACAGACTATGTCTTTGCAGGGGACAAGGACGGGTTTTATGAGGTGGATGATCCTCCAGGCCCCCTGAATCAGTATGGGGAGAGCAAACTCCTGGGAGAAAGAGAAGTCCGGAAGAACTGCACCAGGGCATATATCCTGCGGACTTCCTGGCTCTTCGGAAAAGGCGGTCCCAATTTCGTCCGGACCATGCTCCGCTTTGGAAAAGAAGGGAAGGATCTGAAGGTGGTGGCGGATCAGATCGGCTCTCCTACCTACACAAGAGATCTGGCCTTCGCTATCCGGAGCCTGGTGCAGGAAGCTCCTTATGGAACGTATCATGTGACAAATGATAAAGTCTGCAGCTGGTATGAATTCGCTCAGGAAATCTTCCGGCAGGCTGGAATTCCGGCCAAGGTGCAGCCTGTCCCTTCTTCGGAATACATCCGTCCGGCCCGGCGCCCTCTGAACTCCCGCCTGAGCAGCAAGAGCCTGACCCAGGCCGGCATACCCCTCCTGCGCCCCTGGCAGGAAGCCTTGGGAGATTATCTCCGGGAGGAGGCTGGCTATGAAGGCTGATATTGTCTTTGTCACATACAACTCCGCCAGATATATCGAAGGCTGCTTCCAGGCGCTGGCCAGAACCTCCACGCCTAAGGAGGAATTCCAGGTCCTTGTGGTGGATAACGGTTCTACAGACAATACCCTGGAACTGCTGGAAAAAGCAAGAAAGGAAGGGGGCTTTCCCCACTTCCGCATTATTCCCACAGGGAAGAACCTGGGCTTTGGCAGAGGGTGCAATCTCGGGGCAGGGGAAGGCACCGCGCCCCTGATCTTCTTTCTGAACATCGATACAGAGATCCATGAGGAGGCCATGGAGGAGATCTTCCGGGAGGCAGAGGCCTCAGGGGATTCTGTAGGGGCCTTCGAGCTCCGCCAGGTTCCTTATGAGCATCCCAAATGCTATAACCCGGTCACCCTGGAAACCAGCTGGTGCAGCGGTGCTGCTGTCTTCATCCGCAGGAAGGCCTTTGAAGCCGCAGGAGGCTTCAGCCCCCAGATATTCATGTACGGTGAGGATGTGGACCTGAGCTGGGCTCTCCGGAAAAAAGGCTATACCCTGAAGTATGTTCCCAAGGCAGCAGTCATCCACTATTCCTATCAGAACCCAGGAGAGATCAAGCCCCTTCAATACTATCACTCCATACTCAACAACATCCTTCTGCGAATGAAATACGGGAATCTGTGGCAGATTCTGGGAGGGCATCTCCGTCTGGGCTTCCTCTTCCTCAGGCCGTCCCTTCTTCCAGGAAGCAGGGGCATCCTCCTGAAAGAGAGCCTGAAGCGCATCCCCCTGCATCTCCTGGTGCTGCTGAAACGGCTTGTGCCGGAACGGCGCCATGGCTTCCGCCCCAGCTTTTACGGGTGGGATTATGAAAGGATCCGGGAAGGCGCCTTTTATCCGGGAGAAATCACAAGGGAAGGCCCCCTGGTCTCTGTCCTGGTACGGACGGTAGGACGCCCGGCCATCCTGGAGGAATGCCTCCGTTCCCTGCGCAATCAGAGCTACAGGAATTTCGAGGTCATCGTGGTGGAGGATGGAGAAGGGATTTCGGAAGCCCTGGTCCGGGAAGGCTTCCAGGATCTGAAAATCCGCTATATGGCTACCGGAGAGAAGGTGGGGCGCTGTCAGGCAGCCAATATGGCTATGGAAATGGCGGCGGGAAGCTATCTCAACTTCCTGGATGATGACGATCTCTTTTACGGAGACCATCTGGAAACCCTGGTCGGCGCCCATAACCGTTCCCCTGGGAAGGCCATGTATTATTCCCTTTCTTTCGAGGCTCCCACCAGGTACCTCAGCCGGGAGCCTCTGGCCTATAAAGAGGGGCCCTACCGCTCTTTCATGAAGGACCCCTTCAATCCCTTCCGCCTCGCCCGGGAGAATATCATGCCCATTCAGGCTGGTATGTTCCGGAAAGACCTGGCTATGGAGTTGGGCGGACTGGATACCAAAGTGGACACCCTGGAAGACTGGGATTTCTG
>CAYMDI010000109.1:0-4297 GCA_964389165.1 uncultured Eubacteriales bacterium
GACGCGGCCCGGATCCCCTTAAAGGGGAAGACCCTGAAGCTGGATGTGGGCCTGGTGAATGGCACCCACTATTTCTTCAGCAGCTGTGCCGGAGGCTATTTCATGCCGGCCACATATGAGACCCCAGCTCATGCTAAGAAGAACATCAAGCAGTTCGCCTACTACTTCAAGGCAGCCACCCAGCCTGCGGCCTTCCGTCCCTATGATTTCCAGATTACCGTGGATGGAATCCTTCACAAAATGCGGGGGATCATGTTCGGCTTTGCCACAGGCTCCCAGATTGCAGGATTCAGCAATATCCTCAACGAAGCCAGCCTGACAGACGGGAAGCTGGATCTCTTTGTCATTGGAGACTGCTCCTACCTGGAGCTCCCGGGGATTCTTTTCAACATCCTCCGGGGTAATTTTACGGAACAGAAGCATGTCCGCTATTTCCAGGGGACTTCCTTCCGTATTGACGGGCCTCTGAACCTTCCGGTGGTGCTGGATGGGGATGAGGGACCGGCCCTTCCTCTTGAAGTGGAAATCGCCCCTCTCCACATCGAGGTCTTTATCTGATATACTGGAATAGCCCTGGCGTGAGGGCGGTTTCGTCCTGGTGGGCGGCACGGACTTCAAATCCGATGTTGGGTGGTGGACCCATCCTTGGTAGGTTCGATTCCTATCCGCTCTCGCCAAAAAACAAAGAGAAGCCAAAAGGCTTCTCTTTTCTATGTGATATATCTGTTTTCCTTTCAGGACTTAAAGCGGATGATCCGGAAATGGCCGATTACAGGGAATTCCCGCATCTCCCCTGCTGCAGCAGAGGAAATACCGAGGTAGAAGAACCAGACAAGGACTCCCGTGCTGAAAGCCATGAAGAGCCAGTTGATATAGGGGAAATAGCTGATGGCGATATTCACCCCGTTCAGCCCTACAGTCAGAATCAGGAACAGCAGCCCCTGATTGGCATGGAAACGGTTGAAATCCTTCTGGTTTTTGTTAATAAGCGGCAGAAAGAAGAAGATATAGGAAAGGCTTCCGATAATCTTCTCCCCTTGGGTCAGTTCCTGATTGTCCATGGCGCCCCTCCTGTTTCAAGGCATAAAAAAAGGGCTGTACCCTGGGTTCGGAAATACTCCCCGGGAAGCCTTCCGGAGGTTAGCTCCGGCCAAGTATGCCCCGGCAGATCCCAGGCACTGCTTACTGCTGCTACCTTCCGGTTCTGACAGGGTTCACAGGCTGCGATTCCGGGACGCTCAGCCATCAGCGCCACTTCTCCCTGGACATCCCCAGGCGAGGCATCCCCTCAGCCCAGGCTTTCGATCTCCCTAGAGCGGGTTTGGAGTTACAAGGAACCGCTAGCTCCCCATCTAGTACAGCCATGGCGGAGAAGAAGGGATTCGAACCCTTGATAGAATTTAACGTCCTATATCCGCTTTCCAGGCGAACGCCTTCAACCACTCGGCCACTTCTCCACCCTTATATATTAACCTGAAGCCCATGAAATTTCAAGGTCTTTTTTCCCAGGCTTGCCCAAAGCATGAAAAAGGGAGGAGCAAGCCCCTCCCTGTACTGTCTCTAACCCAGCCTGGAGGTCCCCAGATAAGGGATCAGGGCTTCTGGAATCCGGATGGAGCCATCCGCCTCCTGGAAGTTTTCCAGGATTGCGGCGATGGTCCGACCCACAGCCAGCCCCGAACCGTTGAGGGTATAGGCCAGCTGCTTGCTCTTGCCGCTCTTATAGCGGATTCTGGCCCGGCGGGCCTGGAAGTCCCGGTACAGGCTGCAGGAGCTGATTTCCTTGTAAGTGCCATAGCTTGGAAGCCAGACCTCAATATCGTAGGTCTTGGCAGAGCCGAAGCCCGTATCCCCGGCACAGAGGGTGATGACCCGGTAAGGCAGGCCCAAGGCCTGGAGGATCCCCTCCGCCTCTGCCGTAATCTCTTCCAGGGCCTGATCTCCATCCTCCTGCTTCACAAAGTGCACAAGCTCCACCTTGCTGAACTGATGCATGCGGATCAGCCCCTTGGTGTCCCGGCCTGCCGCTCCGGCCTCGGAACGGAAGCAGGGGGTGTAACCGCAATAGCGCAGAGGAAGGTCCTCCTCCCGGAGGATCTCATCCCGATATAGATTGGTCAGGGGAACTTCTGCCGTAGGGGTGAGATAGAAATCCGTCCCTTCGACCTTGTACATCTCCTCCCCGAACTTGGGCAGCTGCCCCGTTCCCAGGAGGCTGTCCCCGTTGACCAGGAAGGGGCTCAGGATCTCTTCGTAACCATTGCCCCTATGGTAATCCAGCATGAAATTCACAAGGGCCCGCTCCAGCCTGGCGCCCAAGCCTTTCATGAAGACGAATTTCCCCGCTGTGACCTTTGTTCCCCGTTGGAAATCCATGATATCCAGGGCTACCCCCAGATCCTGATGATCCTTAGGCTGGAAATCCAAAGCCCTTGGGGTGCCAATACGGCGGACTTCCACATTCTGGCTTTCATCCAGCCCCTCAGGGACTGAGGGATGGAGGAAGTTCGGATAGTTCAGGAGCCTCTGCTCCAGCTCATTTTCCACCTGGCTGATCTCTGCATCCAGGTCCGCGATTTCCTGACCCAGCTGGCGCATCTCTTCCATCCGGGCCGCAGGATCCTTTCCAAGACCCTTGGCCAGGCCGATTTCCTTGGATACGGCATTACGGATGTTCTTCTTCTCTTCCGCATCCTGAAGGAGCTGGCGCCGTCTGGCATCCAGCTCTACAAGCGGGCTCAGGTCTGCCTGAAGCCCCCGGCGGGCCAGATTTTCTTCCGCTTCTTTCTGATTCTTAACAATTTCCCGGATATCCAGCATGGCCTTCCTCCTTCTTAGGAGAAGAGGGTAGGCTCTGCTGAAGCCTCCTCTTCCCCCTGGTCTTCGTCTCCATTGCTGCGATCCACCACTTTGCCCACAGCAACCACCTGGTTATCTTCCTCCAGTCGCATGACACGGACTCCCTGCGCGACCCGATTGAGGATGTTAATGCCCTTTACAGCCAGGCGGATGATTTTTCCCAGGGCGCTGATCATCATAATCTGATCTTCTTCCTGAACACTGAGAAGAGCCACCAGATCCCCCTTTCCAGGGGTCTTGGTAATGGCTTTCATTCCTTTCCCTCCCCGGTTCTGAACCTTATACTTGCTCATCGGGGTACGCTTGCCATAGCCTTTGGCTGTGATTACTAGCAGGTCTGCATCCTCATTGGCTACAACCAGGCCGATGACCTCATCATCCTTTCCAAGGCTGATGCCCTTCACCCCTCTTGCTGTGCGCCCGGTAGGCTTGACATCCTGCTCATGGAAGCAGATGCTCATCCCCTGCCTGGTGCCCAGGATGATCTTCTCCTGGCCATCGGTAATCCGTACTCCGATCAGCTCATCCCCTTCATCCAGGTTAATGGCGATAAGGCCCTCTTTCCTTGGACTGTTATATGAATTCAGATAGGTCTTCTTCACAATCCCCGCTTTGGTTGCGGCAAAGAGGAATTTCTCCGAATCGTAATCCTTCAGGGAGAGGACAGTCGTCACCCGCTCATCTCCTGTGATATTCAGCAGGTTGATCATGGCATTGCCTTTGGCTGTCCGGCTGGATGGAGGAATCTGGTGGACCTTCAGCCGCAGGACCCGCCCCTTGTTGGTGAAGAAAAGCATATACTGGTGAGTGGTGGTGACGAAGAGATGCTCCACAAAATCATCATCCTTGGGCAGCGTGCCCCCCTTCATCCCTTTGCCTCCCCGTCCCTGGATGCTGTAAAGGTCCGCTTCCATGCGCTTGATATATCCCGAATGGGTGATGGTGATGACCATATCCTCATCCGCCACCAGATCCTCGATGGCGAATTCCCCCTCTTCCGGAAGAAGGATGGTACGGCGTTCGTCAGCATACTTCCGCCTGACCTCTGCCAGATCCTCCTTGATGAGAGACATGAGGATCCGCTCATCGGAAAGGATCTCCTGATAATAGGCGATGCGGATCATCAGATCCTTATACTCCTCTTCCAGCTTCTCCCGCTCCAGTCCTGTAAGTTTGGAGAGCTTCATTTCCAGAATGGCGCTGGCCTGGATTTCAGAAAGGCCGATCCGCTCCATCAGAGCGCTTCTGGCTGCCTTCACATCAGTGGATTTCTTGATGATTTCGATGACCTCATCAATATTATTGATGGCCTTCCGCAGCCCCTCCACAATATGGGCCCGTTCCTGGGCCTTGCGCAGGTCATACTGAGTCTTCCTGGTATAGACTTCCTTCTGGTGATCCAGATAATGGACCAGCATCTGCTTCAGGTTCAGGACCT
>CAYMDI010000110.1:0-4222 GCA_964389165.1 uncultured Eubacteriales bacterium
GTGGCCCGGCACCCCCCCCTGTCTGTGTCATCAGGATAGCAACCTTGTCTGTATCATATTTCCCGCTGCGCAGGGCCTCGAGGACCTGCCCGATAACCACCAGCGTGGGATAGCAGGCATCATTATTCACATATTGGAGGCCCAGGTCCATTCCGCTCTTGCTTAAATCTTCCAGGACTTCCAGACGATACCCCTGGTAGCGGAAGGCCTCCTTCAGGAATTGGAAGTGGATCGGAGACATCTGTGGGGCCAGGAGGGTATAATCTTCCATCCCCTTGGTAAAGGCAGGGGCCTTGAGGATCCTTCCCTTTCTGGCTGAGGGTTCAGACTTGACCCGCTCATTCATAGCCGCAAGAAGGGATCTGGCCCGGATTCTTGCTGCCCCCAGGTTGTTGATCTCATCAATTTTGATCAGGGTATATATCTTATTGTGACGGTCCAGAATCTCCTTGACCTGGTCTGTTGTTATGGCATCCAAGCCACAGCCGAAGGAGGTAAGCTGCACCAGCTCGATATTCGGCTCATTGCGGACAAACTCTGCCGCATTGTACAGTCGGGAATGATACACCCACTGGTTAACGACCCGAAGCTCATCCTTGTCCTCAGCAAGACGGACGATGGACTCCTCTGAGAGGACAGCAAGCCCCAGCTGGGTCAGCATTTCTGGAATTCCATGGTTGATTTCAGGATCCACATGATAGGGACGTCCAGCCAGTACGATGCCCCGCAGATTCTTTTCACGGATCTTCGCCACCGTGTCCGCACCCTTTTCATAGATATCTCGTTTGTATGCTTCCAGTTCCTGATAGCCCTTGTCCAGAGCCTCCCGGATCTCTCCTTTGCTGATATCGAATTCCTTGCCCAGGCTTTCATACAGCCGTTGGGCCATCTTCTTCTTATCGTAGATGGGCAGGAAAGGATGGATGAAGCGGATATCCTCCCCCCGGATCTCATCGATGTTGTTTTCAATCACCTCAGGGTAGCTTGTAACGATAGGGCAGTTATAGTGGTTCTCCGCCGTCTCCTCCTCCTTAATGTCATAGGGGATGGAGGGATAGAAAATCGTCTTCACCCCTTTCTTCAGGAGGTTCATCACATGGCCATTCGTGATCTTTGCAGGATAGCACATGGATTCAGAGGGAATTGAATCCATTCCGGACTCATAGAGCTTCTTGGAACTCCTGTTAGAAAGCTCTACCCGGAAGCCCAGGGCTGTGAAGAAAGCGAACCACAGGGGATAGTGGGCATAGATATTAAGAGCACGGGGAATGCCGATCGTCCCTCTTCTGGCAAAATCCCTGTCCAGGGGCTTATAGGGTTCGAAGAGCCTCCGGTAGGTATAATCGTAGAGGTTCGGCAGCTTGTTGGCATCATCCTCCGCAATCCCCGCCCCTCGCTCACAACGGTTTCCAGAGACGAAGAAATCCCCGCTTGGAAAGCTGCTGATCGTCAGCAGGCAGTTGTTCCCGCAAAGGCCGCAGCGTTTCATCTTGTTCTCATAATCAAAGGCTCCCAGGGCGTCTTTCCGAAGCAGGGTGCTATCTTCATCGCTAAAGCGTTCCCTGGAGATCAGGGCCATTCCGAAGGCACCCATGATACCGGCGATATCGGGACGGATGACCTCCCGGCCGATAATCTCTTCAAAGCTGCGGAGGACCGCATCATTGTAGAAGGTCCCCCCCTGGACAACGATCTTTTCCCCCAGCTCGCTGGGGTTTTTCATTTTGATTACCTTATACAGGGCATTCTTGATGACTGAATAGGAAACTCCGGCAGAAATATCCCCTACACCGGCTCCGTCCTTCTGAGCCTGTTTGATCTTCGAGTTCATAAATACAGTGCAGCGTGTTCCCAGGTCTACGGGCTGAGGGGAGAACAGGGCCTTCTGGGCAAACTCTGCCACCGGAAGGGACAGGGAATTGGCATAGGTCTCAATAAAGGATCCGCAGCCTGAAGAGCAGGCTTCATTCAGCATGATGCTGGAAATGACTCCGTCCTTCACCTGAAGAGACTTCATATCCTGACCGCCGATATCCAGAATGAAATCCACCCCTGGCTGGAAGAAGTTGGCTGCTTTGAAGTGAGCCACAGTTTCGATCTCACCCTCATCCACCTTCAGGGCCGCCTTGATCAGGCCTTCTCCATAACCTGTGACTCCTGCTCTGGCGATTTTCAGATCGGGATAGGTCTCATAAAGCTCCAGAAGATGGTTCACGATATTCTTCAGGGGCTTCCCTTCATTGCTGCCGTAATAGGACCAGACAAGAGAACCATCTTTGTCGATCAGGGCCATCTTACTTGTGGTAGAGCCAGCATCGACTCCCAGAAATAATGGCTTTGAAGCCTCTTCATAAGAGACTCTGGCAACCCTGGCCTGGTCATGGCGCTGGCGGAAGGCGGCATAATCCGCCTCATCCTTAAAGAGGGGAGGCAGGGTGCTGAGATTATCCGCCTTCAGATCCCTGTCCTGGAAAGAGGCAAGAATTTCAGGCAGACGCCGGACTCCAGGCTCCACTTTCACCAGCTCTGCTGCCCCTAAGGCCACAAAATACTGGGAATTCTCCGGGAAGATCACATCCTCAGGAGCCAGCTTCAGAACTTCGATAAAGCGGTTTCTCAGCTGGGAGAGGAAGGTCAGAGGACCACCAAGGAAGGCCACCTTCCCCTTAATGGGCCGTCCGCAGGCCAGACCGCTGATTGTCTGATTCACAACAGCCTGGAAGATGGAAGCGGCAATATCCGGAATAGCAGCGCCTTCATTGATCAAAGGCTGTACATCAGTCTTGGCGAAAACCCCGCAGCGGCTGGCAATGGGATAAATGGTATTGTACATTTCAGCCTGGCGGTTCAGCTCATCCACATCAACCTGAAGAAGCTGAGCCATCTGATCGATGAAAGCCCCGGTACCCCCGGCGCAGACCCCATTCATCCGCTGTTCGCTGCTTGTTCCCAGGTAGGTGATCTTGGCATCCTCCCCCCCTAGTTCAATAGCCACATCTGTCTGGGGGATCAGCTTTTCAATCGCTTCCGTCAGGGCAATCACTTCCTGGACAAATGGCAGTCCCAGTCGTTCGGAGATGCCCATGCCTCCAGAACCGGAGAGCATGATTTTAAACTCATCCTCGGGGTACAGGGCTGCCACTTCCCGCAGCATCCCCACCCCTGTTTTCAGGATCTCTGAATAGTGCCTCTCATAGGATTTATACAGGGTCCTGTTTTCTTTATCCAACACCACCACTTTTACTGTGGTGGAGCCTACATCCATTCCTAAGTATCTGGTTTCCATATTCTTTCCTCTCCTGACTACGATATGAAACGGGCCATGCATTCATTGGCGATGTCCATGCCCCTTGAGGTCAGGACCGCCCGGCCCTCTGTTATTGTCATTGCTCCACTCTCCACAAGGAGCCTGATCTGCTCCCGATATTCATCTCTGAAATCCCTGCCATAGCGCCTCTTATAGCCCAAAAGATCCAACCCCTCCTGAAGGCGCAGGGCCAGGATGATCTCCTCTTCCCGGATCATATCCTCTGTCAGGACTTCCTCTTCAAAAGGAACCGCACCAGGCTTCAGATATTCAAGGGGATCTTCCGTGTTCTTCCGTCGGATGCCCAGAAACTTGCCGCTGGCCCTCAAGCCGAAGCCAAGATAATCCAGATTCCTCCAGTAAATAAGATTGTGGCGGGACTCCCGCCCTGGTCTGGCATAATTGGATATCTCATAACGTCGGAGGCCACCCTCTCCAAGGATCTTATCGATCAGGCCCCGCATAACCCAGCTTTCCTTCTCCCCTGGAAGCGCCAGACGCCCTTCCTCCATTTTCCTGTAAAAAGGGGTTCCCGGCTCTATAATCAGGCCATAAACAGAGATGTGTTCCAGCCCAAGGGATAAGGCAAGGCCCAAATCCTCTTTGAGCCTGTGCTTGCTGTCTTGAGGCAGCCCATACATGAGATCCATGGATATATTTGTAAATCCTGCATCCCTGGCCAGGCGAAGGGCCTTAATGGCATCTTCTCCAGTATGGATGCGGCCGATTCTTTTCAGCATTTCATCATCAAAGCTCTGTACTCCCATGGAGAGGCGGTTGATTCCAAGAGACCTCCAGCCTTCCAGCTTCTCCCTGGTCAGGGTGCCGGGGTTGGCCTCGATGGTGATTTCCGCATCATCTTCCAGGAGATAGTGGCTTCTAACGGCATGGAGGAGCTTCTCCATTTCCTCAACC
>CAYMDI010000111.1:0-4063 GCA_964389165.1 uncultured Eubacteriales bacterium
GATGATCTCCTGATCGATGACCTTGCCCTTTTCATAATAGTCATTGCATGCTTCAGTGGAAACAGTGAATCCCTGAGGAATGGGCATGCCCAGAAGGGTCATTTCAGCCAGGTTGGCTCCCTTTCCTCCAAGAATGTTCTTCATGCCAGCATTGCCTTCGCTGAACATGTATACGAACTTTTTCGGCATTTGTGTTTGTCCTCCTTATTTTAACTAAATCTCATTATATCATATTCATGCTATGTTTAGAAATATTTCAGCAGGGGAAATTACTTCTCTTCTTCTTCCAGACTCCTCCGGACATAGGTCGGCAGTGCAAAGGCGCCCTGATGGAGGGGGGTATTATAATAGCGTGTATCCAGGCCCAGCGCTTCCCATCTGCTGGCCTGAAGATCCTGGATCGGATCAAGCTTCTTCGAGGCAAAGCCAAAGAGCCAGTGCCCTGAAGGGTACGTGGGCATATGGAACTGGTATACCTGAGCGATGGGGAAGGTCTCCCTGATCCGCTGATGGGCCCGGTTCATGTTCCGGCGATCCCGCTCATAGTAGGGGCTTTCATGCTGATTGATCAGGATGCCATTGTCTTTTAAAGCCTTATAGCAGTTGCTGTAGAAGCTTTTTGTGAACAGCCCTTCCCCAGGACCTATTGGATCAGTGCTGTCAATAATGATCAAGTCATAGGTATCAGCCACATCCTCCATATAGGCTACACCATCCTCAAAGAACAAGGATACACGGGGATCATCCAGCTTCCCTGCAGTCTGGGGCAGATACTTAACACAGGCTCTGACAACCAGTTCGTCGATTTCTACCATATCGATCTTTTCAATGCCAGGATATCGGGTCAGCTCCCGGACAGTCCCTCCATCACCACCACCGATAACCAGAACCTTGCGGATATCAGGATTCACGGCCATAGGCACATGGGCAATCATGTCATGATAAATGAACTCATCCTTCTGGGTCACCATCAAGAGGCCATCTAACGTGAAAAAGGTGCCATATTCTTCAGACTCGAAGAAATCAATATCCTGGAAGGGACTCTTTTCGTGGTACAGGTGCTCCTTGATGCGGATTGAAAATCTGGTATCATTTGTGTGATTCTCTGTAAACCATAATTCCATTGCGGCCTCCTAAAAGTTTTTACTATAGAAAATCTCTTGCATTTCCTTCTGGATTTCCTTGATGATTTTGTTCTTCTCTTTGGCATCCATATCTTTCTCCCGGATGTTGAAAAGGTATTCGTCCAGTACGAAATCCTTCAGCATCATCTTCGTATGAAATATATTCTCCTGATAGACATTCACATCAATCATGGCGTACTTGTCCCGGATATCCTTGGGGATATAGTCTTGAATCGAAGAGATTTTATGATCGATATAGTGCTTCTTGCCGTTCAGATCCCGGGTGAATCCCCGTACCCGATAGTCGATACTGATGATGTCAGAGTCAAAGCTGTCAATGAGATACTTCAGGCTTTTCAGTGGTGAGATCGTACCGCAGGTTGATACATCAATATCTGCCCGGAAGGAAGATACCCCTTTCCGGGGATGGCTTTCCGGATAGGTATGCACTGTCACATGGCTTTTATTGAGATGCCCCACGACATCCACTGGAAGCAGGCCTGCATTGCAGGAAGGATCCAGGAATTTTTTCGGGACCTTCTCTTCACTGATCATGATGGTAACACTGGCTCCCTCTGGGTCGTAGTCCTGTTTGGCAATATTCAGGATGTAGGCCCCGATGATTTCTGTGACCCCTTTGAGGATGCTGGTGACCCGTTCTGCATTAAACTGTTCATCAATGTAGGCCTTATAGGCTGATTGTTCATCCTCATCCCTTGTGTAGCAGATATCATATATGTTAAAGCTCAGGGTTTTAGTGAGATTGTTGAAACCGTATAGTTTCATCTTATTTTTTGCCATGTGCCGCCTCCTTGAGATTGATGGACATTAATAAAGCCAGTTCCCTGATAACCTTACAGGCACAGCTTGTAGATACGCCAGAAGGATCCAGATTCGGGGCCAGCTCTACCACATCGGCTCCGATAAGATGAAGGCCCTGCAGGGACATCAGGCCTTCAAGGAGTTCTTTAAAGCTCACTCCTCCCGGTTCCTGTGTTCCCGTTCCAGGGAAAATACCCGGATCCAGGACATCCAGATCCAGGCTCAGGTATACAGGAAGTCCCTTAAGGCGTTCTGCCAGACCTTCCATAGCCGTGAGGCTGAAGGGATGGAAACTGCAGTGCTCCCTGGAAAAGCGGAATTCCTCCCTGGTGCCGGAACGGATGCCATATTGATGGATCCTTCCTGGGCCTACAAGATCATAGGCTCTGCGCATGACAGTGGCATGGGACAGAGGGTCGTCCAGATAATCCTCCCGCAGATCCATATGGGCATCCAGGTGAATGATGTGGAGGTTCGGATAAGCCTTTACTGCCTCAGCAATCACAGGCAAGCTTACCAGATGTTCGCCTCCTGCCATCAGAGGTATTTTCCCATCTGCATAGATCCCTCTGGCAAAATCTCCGATTTCCTTAAGAACCGTATGGACTTCCGGACCTGAAAAATCAAGGTCCCCCAGATCGATGACCTGTGTGTCTTCTTCCAGATCCAGGTTCTGATAGGGGCTATAGGTTTCCAGTCCATAACTATCCTCACGGATAGCCCCGGGCCCCCCGCGTGTTCCCTTGCGAAAAGACGCTGTGCCATCAAAAGGGGCTCCGAAATAGGCGATTTCAGCTTCATGGTAACTCTTATCAAAGGCCATAAAGGTATTTTCAGCTTTCTGCATCAGCATCTCTCCATCAGCTTCCCAGAACAAGGATTGTCTCAATAGCCGGATCCTCCGTGCCAGTGAGGATGCAATCCTGTGTTTTAAGGAAGGAAATATGATTCATGACATCATGAGTGATTTTCTCTCCCGGTGCGACAATGGGAATTCCCGGAGGATAGACCATGACTGATTCCCCTGCAATTTCCCCTACAGCATCCTCTAAAAGGACGTTTCTCTTCGGGGCATAGTAGGCGTCCCGAGGAGGCACCACCATCACCGGCCGGCTCATGAGGAAATCTGTAACTACAGGCTTATCCCGCCTGAATCGTTCCTTGATATCTGCCAGGGCTTCTACAAGCCTGTGGATATCTTCCTGCTTATCTCCCAGGCTGATAATAGCCATGAAGGTGTGGACATCCCCGATCTCCACCTGAATGTCGTATTCATCCCGGAGGATATCGTAAACTTCAATTCCTGTGAGCCCCAGATCGGAGACCTTTACCGTGAGTTTTGTAAGATCAAGATCAAAGACTCCGGGACTACCGATGAGCTCTTCTCCGAGGGCATAATAGCCGCCAAGGCTATTGATGAGCCTGCGGGCTTCTGCAGCCAGCTCCAGGGCTTCATCCAAGAGCCTCTCTCCCTCCTCTTCCAGATGAGCCCGGGCCACATCCAGACTGCTGAGAAGGATATAGGAGGGGCTTGTAGTCTGAGTCAGTTCGATTGTCCGTTCCACCTGTCTGGTATCCAGATGCCGGCGATGGGCCAGAAGCACAGAACTTTGGGTCAGGGAGCCCCCTGTCTTATGAAGGCTTATGGCAGAAAGATCCGCTCCTACAGTCATAGCCCCGATAGGAAGCTTCTTGTTGAAGTAGAAATGGGAGCCATGGGCCTCGTCACAAAGGACCAGCATGTCATGCTGTCTGGCCAGGTTGATGATTTCCACCAGATCAGAGGTTGCTCCATAGTAGGTGGGATGAATCAGCAGGATTGCTTTTGCATCACGGTTTTTCTCCATTGCATCCCGTACTGATTCGATGGTCACCCCTTGGGCGATTCCAAGGGCTGAATCAATGACAGGTTCCATGTATACGGGAATAGCCCCTGACAGGATCAGGGCGTTGATAGCTGATTTATGGACATTCCTTGGCAGAATCAGCTTCTCCCCGGGTTTTACAGCGCTAAGAATCATATTCTGAACGCCAGCTGTGGTTCCGTTAACCATGAGATAGGCATCTTCTGTGGAAAAGGCCTTGGCCATCAGGCGGCTGGCTTCCCGGATCACCCC
>CAYMDI010000112.1:0-3978 GCA_964389165.1 uncultured Eubacteriales bacterium
TGCCAGGGGACTGGCCCCGTCCATTCAGGAGGGGATCCGCATGGCAGAGGAATCCATTGATTCTGGCAGGGCCCTGGAGCGCCTGGAACGTCTGGGAGAAGCCTCCCAGCTCCTGGGGGTGAAGGGATGATCCTGGATGAGATTATGGCTGACCGCAGGAACCAGCTGCAGCGGGAGAAGGAAGCCATCAGCCCGGAAGAGATGAGGCAGCGGGCCCTGGCCCTGCCCCCGGAGGGGCACAGGCTGAAAAGAGCTTTGGAAGAGAGGGGCTTCCTGGTCATTGCAGAAGTGAAGAAGGCCTCCCCCTCAAAAGGGATCATTGCCGGAGACTTCAGACCGCTGGAACAGGCCCTTGCTTATGAGGCTGGAGGGGCCGGGGCCATCTCTGTCCTTACAGAGGAGGCCCGCTTCCAGGGAAGGAACAGCTATCTTGAAGAGATTGCAGGGAGGGTTGGAATCCCCTGCCTGCGCAAGGACTTCATTACAGAAGCGTACCAGGTCCAGCATGCCCGGGTTCTGGGAGCCAGCGCTTTTCTTCTGATTGCAGCCCTCCTGAAACGGGAGGAGATAGCGGCCTTGATCCAGGAGGGCAAAGCGCTGGGACTGGATGCTTTGGTGGAAGTCCATACCCGGGAGGAGCTGAAGGAGGCTCTGGCAGCGGGTGCGGAAATCATCGGAATCAACAACAGGGACCTGAAGACCTTCCAGGTCCGTCTGGAAACCACCCTGGAACTGATAAAGGAGGTGCCGCCGGGAATCCCTGTCATCTCTGAAAGCGGGATTTCTGCTCCGGAGGAGGCAGCCCGGCTGCGTCAGGCCGGGGTCCGGGGGATTCTGGTGGGAGAAGCCCTGATGCGCCACCCTGATCCGGGCCGGGGAATCCGGGAGCTTCTGGGATGAAAGTGAAATTCTGCGGCATCCGCCGCAAGGAAGATCTGGAGGTCCTTGGGCAGGAGTTTCCCGATTATCTGGGATTCATCCTCTGCCCCAGTCCCCGTCAAGTGACAGCAGAAGCTGTCAGAGAGATGATGGCTCCCTTCCGGGGCAAAGCCCTGGCTGTAGGGGTCTTTCAGAACCAGCCTCTGGAAGAAGTGACAGAAGCAGCTTTACAGGCGGGACTTGATGTAATCCAGCTCCATGGACAGGAAGACAGCGACTTCATCCTGGCTCTTCAGGAAAAGACAGGGCTCCCTGTATGGAAGGCCATTCCCGCCAGGGAGAAAGAGCTGGCTGCAGCCTCTGCCCTGCCGGCAGACTGCCTTCTGGTGGACAGCCCTGGAGGAGGGGGGAAGGGCAGGACGGCAGACTGGAATCTGATCCGCCGCTATGAAGGAGGCTTCCTGAAGCCATATTTTCTGGCTGGGGGCCTTCATGCCGGGAATCTCAGGGAGGCTCTGGAGCTTCTCTCCCCGGCGGGGGTGGATATGAGCAGCGGGATTGAAAAGGATGGCAGAAAAGACCCTGTGCTGATGAAAACAATTCTGGATATACTGGATAAAAGAGACAGGAAGGAGGAAAAGATGGAACGGAAATTCGGCCCCTTTGGGGGGCAATATGTTCCGGAAACCCTGATGGAGGCCCTCCATGAGGTAGAGAAGGCCTATGAGAGCCTGAAGGGAGACCCTTCCTTCCAGGAAGAGCTCCAGCGGCTCTACAGGGAGGTGGCAGGACGACCCTCACTTCTGTATTTCGCCAGCCGGATGACAGAAGATCTCGGGGGAGCCAGGATCTGGCTGAAGCGGGAGGACCTGAATCATACAGGCTCCCATAAGATCAATAACGTCCTGGGCCAGATCCTTCTGGCCAGGCGGATGGGGAAGAAGCGGATTATCTGCGAGACCGGAGCCGGTCAGCATGGGGTGGCTACAGCCACAGCCTGCGCCCTCTTCGGCATGCCCTGCAGAGTGTATATGGGAGCTGAGGATGTGGAGCGGCAGGGCCTTAATGTTTTCCGCATGGAGCTCATGGGGGCGGAAGTGATCCCCGTGCAAAGCGGCACACGGACCCTGAAGGATGCTGTCAGCGAAGCCTTCCGGGAGTGGACCCGGGAATGTAAGGAAACCTACTATCTTATGGGCTCTGTGGTAGGACCTCATCCCTTCCCTACCATTGTACGGGACTTTCAGAAGGTCATCGGGGAGGAAGCCAGGGAGCAGATTCTGGCTGCTGAAGGCCGCCTGCCGGACAAGGTCCTGGCCTGTGTCGGAGGGGGGAGCAATGCCATTGGCATCTTCCACAGCTTCCTTCAGGATGAAGGAGTAGAGCTCATCGGCGTGGAGGCTGGGGGAGAGGGACTGGATACGCTCCGTCATGCAGCAACCATGGCAGGGGGAAGCATGGGGGTCTTCCATGGGATGAAATCCATCTTCCTTCAGGATTCCTTCGGAAAAATCATGCCTGTCTATTCCCTCTCAGCTGGGATGGATTATCCGGGAATCGGACCGGAACACGCCTGGCTGGCTGAATCCGGCCGGGCCCGCTACCTTCCTGTGACGGATGAAGAAGCTGTGGAAGCCTTTACCTATCTCTCCCGGATGGAGGGCATCATACCAGCCATCGAAAGCGCCCATGCCATTGCCCTGGCCATGAAGATGGCCCCGGAAATGGGAAAAGAGGAGATTCTACTGATCAACCTCTCAGGGAGAGGAGACAAGGATGTGGATCAGGTGGCTCGCTGGAAAGGAGTGAAGATACATGGAACATCCCATTGACCGGAAATTCCGGGAACTGCACCAGGAAGGCCGGAAGGGGCTGATTCCCTTCCTGACAGCCGGAGATCCTTCCATGGAGGCCAGCAAAGGCTTCCTTCAGATCCTTATGGAGCATGGGGCTGATCTCATTGAGGTAGGGGTGCCCTTCTCCGATCCCATGGCAGAAGGCCCAACCATCCAGCAGGCCAGCGCCAGAGCCCTGGCTGCCGGTGCAGATACAGACCAGGTCTTTGACCTGATCCGGCATTTTAAGGGCGGGGATACCCCCATCCTCCTGATGCTTTATCTGAACCTGGTTTATCGTTATGGGCCGGAGGCCTTCATGGCAGCAGCGGCAGAGGCCGGGGCGGTGGGGCTGATCATACCGGATCTGCCCTTGGAGGAAATGGATGAATTCAGCCCTCTGGCAGAGGCAGCAGGGCTCCGCCTCATATCCCTGGTCGCCCCCTCCACCGGAGAGGGACGGCTGAAGGAAATTGCGGCAAGGAGCAAGGGCTTTCTTTACTGTGTCTCTTCCATGGGGGTGACAGGGGTCCGGGAGGCTATTGACACAGATCTGGATGCCTATTACAAGAGGATCAGGACTGTAACGGATCTGCCTCTGGCCCTGGGCTTCGGACTGAAAAGCAGGGAGCAGGTGGAGAGGATTTCCGGGGACTGGGATGCCTTCATCGTGGGCAGCGCCCTTGTGAACCTTGTGGCGGAGCAGGGGGCGGAGACTGGAAAGGCCCTTGCTGATTTTGCCGATTCTTTTAAGGAACTGAAGTAATTCAGTTCCTTTTTAGTGAAATGGTACAGGGGATTTGATATAATTAACGAAATGAATGCTGAAAGGAAGTGGCAGATGCGCATCGGCGATCTGGAATTTGACAGCCAGCAGGGACCCTATATCATGGGGATCCTAAATACGACCCCGGATTCCTTTTCCGACGGAGGGCGTTTCCTCCTCACTGAGGCGGCCCTGGAGCGGGGTCTTGCCATTGCCCGGGAGGGAGGTCATCTCATCGATATCGGTGGGGAATCTACCCGCCCCGGGGCTTCTTTTGTGGAAGCAGAGGAGGAGATGCGGCGCATCCTCCCTCCCATCAGGGCCCTGAAGGAAGCTGGCAGCCTGCCCATCTCCGTGGATACCTATAAGGCTTCTGTGGCGGCTGCCGCCCTGGAGGCCGGGGCGGATATGATCAATGATGTGACAGGGCTCTGGGGGGATCCGGATATGGCCCGTGTAGTCGGGGAAGCCGGGGTGCCTGTGTGCATCATGATGAAC
>CAYMDI010000113.1:0-3922 GCA_964389165.1 uncultured Eubacteriales bacterium
AACCTCAATGAAAACGGTGAACGCATTCATCGCAAGGACAAAAGTCGGTACATCGTCAATCCCGTCGCCCTGGTCTTCAATGACGACAATTACTATTTGGTCTGTTACAACGACAAGTACAACAACCTGTCCAATTACCGAGTAGACCGGATGGAGCAAGTGGAAGTCGAAGAATCAGACATCACCGTTTCGAATTGCACCATGAATTTTAACCTTGCCGATTACCGTGAGCAAGCGTTCAAAATGTACGTGGGCCCGGTCCGTGAAGTCACTCTTCAGTTTGAATTCGCCATGATCAATGCCATCTACGATAAGTTTGGTGAAGACACGCAGATCATCAAAACTGATAGCGACAGCTACCAAACCACCGTGAAGGTTCAGACCAGTCCGGCCTTCTATGGCTGGTGTCTTATTTATCAGAACAAGCTCCAGATCGTATCACCTCAAGTCGTCATTGAAGAGTATTGTGCCATTTTAAATGATACGCTCCATCACTACCGAAGCAATTCCGCGATATCCACCTTGGAACATTCCAAAATCGATTCATAAAGTCTGTTATAGATAACAGCATCTTCGGATTCCCAGGCTTCGTCCAGGGCATTGTAACTGACAATCACATCAGCATCGCGGTCTTCATCAGGTTCATATTCGCCAGCCAGCTGCCGGTCGAAAACGCTGTTGGTCCGTTTGCAGAGGAGAATGACATCCCCGGCGGCATCCACCCATTCGCCCTGGTAGAAATAGCGGCTGCCGTTTTCGATGGTTTCGATCTCAGCCTCGACCACATAGGTTGAGGCTGGGCCACAGGCGATGCCTTCACTGTCTAGGTCATCGACACGTTCGGCGATGATCTGGTAGGCACTGATTGGCTTGGCTGGTTTGTGATTAAATGAAACCTCCGGCGCTTCTTTTTCCAGGAGCCACTCTTCACCTGAATCCTCTCGCCAGGCAATATAGTCGTCGACAAATGCGTCCAGGGCTTTAAAGCCTGGGAAGTAGACGGACACGGTGGCCTGACCGATGGACTCGTATTCCTCGAGGAAGTCAGCCTCGACTTCTGTTTCCGAGATCCCGGTTATAAAATCAAAAAAGCTGTTACCGGATACGGTGAAGGATTCATCATCAGAATAATTGCTGTGCAGATAAACGATTGCCCCGTCATCTGTTTCTACAGTCATTTCGGCGTCATAGGCATACACGCCAGGCTGGATCAGAGATTGAGCAGCTCTCATGCGGATGGCGTTCATTGGGTAATCCTCCTAAGTAAAATTTTTAGACTCTTATACCGTTCGTTATCATTTAAATCCCATGCTTTGTAGTTGAATCCCAGCACCCAGTTGGAAAAATGCCATCATGCCACTTTGAATGTAAGGTGCATAGTTTTGCATGCTCTGATGATAAGGTTGAATCATTTCAAAAAATCGCTTGAAAAGCTCTGTAGAAAAGTTCATGGCCGGTTCTTTGCCTATGGAAATGACGGGACCTGCCAAACTTGTAACGCCCTTTTGGTAGAGGATCTTAGTCAAATCATCGTTTTGAAAAGATTTAAAATCCGTGTGCCAGATATAAGCGTGATAAGCACCCCCTAAAAACGAGAAGACCGCAATGTTATGGTAGAGGGTAATTGCGTCATTTTGGCACTGGCGAGCAAATGCATCATTTCTCAACCAGTCGAGTGTGTAGAAGGTGCCTTTTTGCATGATTTCTGGCACAAAGGGTGCTGCCCCTTGGAGATACCCTTTTGAATGAGCTCGCTCCTGAAATTCAGTATAGACATCAAGCATGAACTCATTAGGATTTTTAAGGTTCGAACCTTTGCCCGGATTGCTTTTCTTTTTGAAGAACATATTCTACTCCTTTGAATGCGATGAAATTCAATGAACAAACAACGACCGTCTTTTCACGAAGTACACCAGATTGAGCGAATGCACGAGGATGGGTCCTGAGACTGCACCAATAATCTGCGGAGGTGAAAGCTGTATAAACATGATCAACGTAAACAGGCTGCTCGCCAGGCTCAGTGAAAACACAGCGATGATCAGCTGCCAGCTCAGGCGCGAGAATGATTTCAGCTCATTTCTGCCAATAAAGAGCAGGATTTCCCCGATCCAGAAAACGATCATGTTGACCATGTTATAGAATCCATATTGCTCATTGAAAAAGTATTCCCGATAACTTCCCCCGTAGAATGCGTAAAGCTCATTACTCATAGCGGACATCAGGTTGATCGGTCCCAGGATCAGCCAGAGAATGGACAGGACGCGAACGAAAAACAAATACCAGTGCATCGAGTAGCCATTGAGCATTTTTGTTTGCTTGACGATCTCGTACATTTCCTCGCCGGATTGGGGGTACGGGATTTCCATTGTCTCCATGGATTGAATGTCCTCCTACTATTTTGATGTTCTTGATGTATTGAGCGTATATCAGGGGGCTTTGGGCTGTGTCGACTCAGAGGACACAGGTTGCACGGTCTCGCCAGAGTAATGGCCTCATTCGATGTTAACCAGCGGACTCGCGCCCATATGCACCAATATTTGGCCAGTCTGATCGATCGAGTATTGTCTGCGGATGCATTCAAGGATCAGCCAATCGCGTTTCAGCTGTTCATTCAGACGATCGCCCAGCAACATGATGTAGTCCTGGGTTTCGTATGCATTGAGGCCTAGCGCAACAGCCATCGCGATGGCCGTGTCCCGGGTCGGCTGACGTTCGCCGCGAACGATTTTATAGTAGTAGGAGCGTGTGATGCTGATTTCTGCACAGAAATCATCGATCCGCAGCTGAGGGTGTTTATTCTGGATTTTGATCATGTATTGTTGGGTCGCCCGAGCGAACTGCCTCAGGGAGATGGTTTGCCGAGCCAGTTCCGGATCGAGTTCCGGCAGCGCAATATTCTGGATCCAGCTGGATGAGAATTCGAGCGTGCTTTCGCCCATAGACAACTTTTGTAAATTTTCACATCTTTCAAGTGACCACTTGATGTCATTTTCCAGGGAGAACTTCGTGGACGGTGCAGCCGGAAATAGCTGTTCCAGCATCTGACTTAACTGGATCAGTTCTGGTGATTCAAAATTGATCTTATTTTGGGCGTGGACCTTGTCGAGCCAGCTCTGACGAACCGATGATGACGCATGGTGTGCTTCGCGGCGGAAATGCGATAGGCTCTCCGCGAGATCGACTTTCATCAGGCCCTGTTCGACACATAGATCGCCAATGGCATGGCGTGCGTCTGGATGGCCAAGTCGTGCGGCCTGCGAAAACAGGAGGATGGCCTCCTCCAGATCGCGCGGTGTCCCCCGACCATCCCGCGTATTTTCCGCCAGGCAATAGAGCGCAACCGAGTCATCGAGATCAGCTGCGCGGCGATACCACTCATTGGCAGCGGCGAAATTTTGCTCTTGCCTGTAGAGATTCCCGAGTGTCCGAGCCGTCAGGGAGCTCTGTGGATCTAGTTCCCAGGCCTGTAGATACTCCTGGATCGCCGACTCATAGCGACGATCGATGATTTGCTGATCGCCCATCTGGCTGAAATAGTGAGGACATTCATGGCAGATTTGTTTGAAGCAGGGAAACGGGCCATATTGACAGTCATTACGTAAAAGCATTTGCCCTCCGGAGCTGAGCGAAGAGACACAGATGAAGACGAGACTTATCGAATGGATTTTTTAACCATTATATCGATCTTCTATTCATTTGGCTTTGTAGCATTACATTTGACAATAGGAAGTTCGAAAATGCAGCAGTTGTTTGTCAGATTGATCAATCATGACATGTGCAAATGATTATTGGGTTAATATAGATGGTAGAAAATAAATACGTGTTGATTTGGATCGAAAAATAATCGTGATTGATCAGGAGGTACACAACCATGACCAAGAATTCGGGAGGATGCTTGTTGATGTTGCCGCTCTATATCATC
>CAYMDI010000114.1:0-3871 GCA_964389165.1 uncultured Eubacteriales bacterium
CCTTCGCTAAGGGAGATGCTCATGGCCGGGCTGAATGTTGATTCTAATTCTCCGTGGGGCCCTTTGACCTTGACTGTGCTTCCGTCAATGTAGACTTCCACGCCGGCTGGCAGCACCACGGGAGCTTTTCCTATTCTTGACATTGTTCCTCCTCCTTTGGGCTACCAGACATAACAGAGAACTTCTCCGCCCATGCCTTCTCTTCTTGCCATCTTGT
This sequence comes from uncultured Eubacteriales bacterium, assembly GCA_964389165.1. Taxonomy (GTDB): domain Bacteria; phylum Bacillota; class TC1; order TC1; family TC1; genus CAYMDI01. Next base: position 218 of record CAYMDI010000114.1, read on the forward strand.
CTGTCATAATCCCCTTGGATGTGGAAAGGATGGCCACGCCTAAACCTCCCAGAACTTTGGGGATCTCATCCTTGCCTACATATACACGCAGGCTCGGCTTGCTGATTCTCTTCAGACCGGAGATGACTCTGGTCTTCTTATCGTATCTCAGGTAGACCCGGATATTCTCCTTTACGGTCCCCTCTTCCTTGATGACTTCAAAATCGTTAATGAAGCCTTCTTCTTTAAGGATACGGCTCAAAGCCTCCTTGATGGAAGATTTAGGGATGTCCACTGATTTTTTCATAGCGGTATTCGCATTACGGACCCTTGTCAGGTAATCCGCGATGGGATCTGTCATAACCATTTATAAACCTCCTTTCAAGACTGGCTTACCAGCTTGCTTTCCGTACGCCGGGAAGCTCTCCCTGGCTGGCATATTTTCTGAAGCACACCCTGCAGATGCCGAACTTCCGCATGTAAGCATGGGGCCGTCCGCAGATTTTGCAGCGGTTATACTGTTGCACTTCAAATTTCGGAGTTCTTTTCTGACGAACTTTCAGTGATGTCTTAGCCATCCGTATCCTCCCCTATTTCTTGGCGAAAGGCATTCTGAACTTCGCAAGAAGCTCACGGCCTTCCTCATCGGTTTTCGCAGTGGTGATGAAGGTGATATTCATCCCTCTGGACTTCTCAACCTTGTCATAATCGATTTCCGGGAACATCAGCTGCTCCTTAACCCCTACTGTGTAGTTCCCCCGTCCGTCAAAGCCATTGGCGGAGATCCCTTTGAAATCCCGTACCCTTGGCAGGGAGACATTGACAAAGCGGTCCAGGAACTCATACATACGCTCCCCGCGGAGGGTCACCATGCAGCCGATGGGCATTCCGGCCCGGAGCTTGAAGGTTGCGATGGATTTCTTCGCCTTTGTAATCACAGGTTTCTGCCCGGAAATGAGGGCCAGTTCGCTAACTGCATTTTCAAGTGCTTTGGCGTTCTGGACAGCTTCCCCTACCCCGATATTGATGACGATCTTGTTCAGCTTGGGGATCATATTGACATTCTTATACCCGAACTGCTCTTTCAGTGCAGGCATGACTTCCTTCTGATAGAATTCTTTTAATCTGGCCATACTGGAGTCCTCCTTTCCTAAAGTTCTTTCCCGCAGTGCTTGCACACCCGGAGTTTCTTGTCTCCTTCGATCTTGATGCCGTAGCGCACGCCTTTTTCGCATTTGCTGCAGTAGAGGAGTACGTTTGATGCATCAATGGGAGCTTCCTTCTGAATAATGCCTCCCACAGGATTGGCCTGTGTGCCCTTGGTGTGCTTCTTGATGATGTTCACACCTTCCACCAGGACCTTCCCCGTTTTTGGGGATGCAGACAGGATCTTGCCCTGTTTTTTCTTATCTTTTCCGGAGATGACTTCTACCTTATCTCCTTTTTTAACGTGTAATCTGGATGCCATTATTCCACCTCCAACTTTCTAAAGCACTTCAGGGGCTAAAGAAATGATTTTCATGTAGTTCTTGTCCCTGAGTTCTCTAGCCACAGGACCGAAGATCCTGGTGCCCTTGGGTGTTCCGTCATCCTTGATAATGACAGCGGCGTTTTCATTGAAGCGGATATGGGAACCATCCGGACGCTGGATCGGGTACACGGTGCGGACTACAACAGCCTTCACAACATCTCCCTTTTTCACAACTCCTCCTGGTGTTGCCTGTTTCACAGAGCAAACGATGATATCTCCCACGGAAGCGCTTCTTCTTCTGGAACCGCCAAGAACACGGATGCACAGCAATTCCTTCGCTCCTGTATTATCACCAACTTTTAATCTGGTTTCCTGTTGGATCATTTTATACTCTCCTTCTCACGTTATACTCTTTTGCCTTTTTCAAGGATCTCAACAACCCGAAAACGCTTGTCTTTCGAAAGAGGACGTGTCTCCATGATTTTGACTTTATCTCCTACCATGCACTCGTTATTCTCATCATGTGCTTTGAATTTTCTGGAAACCCTGAAGCGCTTGTGGTAAATCGGGTGCTTTTTGAAGGTCTCCGTCTGAACGACAACGGTTTTATCCATCTTGTCGCTGACGACGATACCCGTTCTGACTTTACGGTTTGTCTCTCTATCCAAGAGTCTGTCCTCCTTACTGATTTTCTTTTTCAGTTAAAATCGTCTTTGCCCGGGCAATTTCTTTCTTAACTTCTCTGATGCGCATGGGGTTTGACAACTGCGCGGTGGCTGCCTGGAACCGCAGGTTCAGCAGTTCCTTTTTCAGATTGCTGATATTCTCAGCGATTTCCGCCACAGACAGCTTGCGGATATCCTTATTGTTCATTTGTGTCACCAACCGTTTCTTTCGCTTTTAAGACGAACTTTGTTCTGCAGGGTAGCTTGTGGGCTGCAAGACGCATCGCCTCTCTGGCCACGGATTCAGCCACGCCATTCATTTCAAAGAGCACGCGACCGGGCTTGACCACTGCAATCCAGTATTCAGGGGAGCCTTTCCCTTTACCCATACGGGTCTCAGCAGGCTTCTCTGTAATAGGACGGTCCGGGAAGATTTTAATCCAGACTTTACCGCCCCTTTTGATGTAACGGGTCATGGCGATACGGGCAGCTTCAATCTGTCTGGAAGTGACCCAGGCAGGGGTGATAGCCTGAAGGCCGAAGTCGCCATAGGTAACCTGTGTACCGCCCTTTGACTGGCCTTCCATCTTTCTGGGACGGTGTGGCCGTCTGTATTTCACCTTTTTAGGCATTAACATAATCTACTTCTCCTCCTTACTTTCAGATCTTTTCTTAGCAGGGAGAACATCACCGAGATAGACCCAGGTCTTCACGCCGATTTTTCCGTAGGTGGTATCCGCTTCAGCTTGTGCATAAACCACATTGGCCCGCAGCGTATGGAGGGGAACTTTGCCTTCGCTATACCATTCAGTCCTTGCAATTTCAGCACCGCCCAGACGTCCGGATACGGCGACCTTGATTCCGCCTGCACCGAACTTCATGGCCTTCTGTACAGACTGCTTAACAGCTTTCCGGAAGGATACGCGTTTCTCAAGCTGGGTAGCAATGTTTTCAGCTACCAGCTGAGCTTCGATCTCAGGCTTCTTCACTTCGATGACTTTGATGTTGACCTGGCTTGGGGTTACAGCCTTCAGGCTGGCCCGGAGGTTTTCGATTTCGGATCCGCCCCGCCCGATGACGATGCCGGGTTTTCCGGTATGGATGATGATGGTGATTCTATTGCCGACCCGCTCGATGCCGATATTGGAGATCCCGGCATGGTACAGCTTCTTCTTCACGAAGTCTCTGATCTTCACGTCTTCCAGGAAGAGGTTCTGATAGTCCTTCTTGCTTCCGTACCATTTGGAGGACCAATCCTGTACGATGCCTAAGCGGATGGATTTCGGATGTACTTTCTGTCCCACTGGCTCTACCTACCTTTCCTTAACAATAACAGTGATGTGGCTGGTGCGTTTCAGGATCCGGTCAGCGCTTCCTCTGGCTCTGGGTCTGAATCGTTTCAGCGTCGGCCCTTCATCGATGTAGATTTCTGATACGAAGAGAGCGTCTTTGTTCATGTTATTGTTGGCTTCTGCATTACTTGCAGCAGAGGCCACAGTTTTTGCCAGGTAGCCGGCAGCCTTCCGCGGGGTGAACTTC
>CAYMDI010000115.1:0-3833 GCA_964389165.1 uncultured Eubacteriales bacterium
GCCATGCTTCAATATCAATATAATGCTTTCGCAGATTGTACCATCTCTGAATGAAATGATCTTGTATAGTCAAAGGTGCATCAACTAAACCAAATTTTTCCAATTCCGGCAAAACTTCATTGATATTGATTTCAGTTGTCGGATTTGATTGTCCTGTCAACTCTTTGAAGGCTTGTTGAACATTCACGTCAATAAAATTCATGCCTGAAAAGGATGAAAAATACGGTGGATTGATGCAATACAGTTTCTTGGATGCTCTGGTAACTGCTGTATATGCCCAACGGTAAAATTCTGAATTGGTCTTACCTGAGCGGTTATGTTCCGATTCATAAAAGTTGAAGTTGGCTTGCGTTCCTCTGTCCCAAAATACAAAGGCATTTGACCATTCACCGCCCTGGGCTTTGTGACAGGTTACTACATAACCATATTTTAAAAGTATGCAGTTGAAATACTTATCATTAATAATGGCTTCCTTAAATTCCTCTGTTCCTTTCTTGAGTTTGGGATGCCTGTTTTTGAAATCCACATAAAGGGCTCTTTGCTCTTCGGGTTTTAAGTAATTATCACCGTATAGATAGTTTTCTAAAATAAATCCGTTTATGGTTTTGGGCTGATTGTTTTCATCAGGTAAAACAAGGCTAATTCCCCGCCAAGTTAATCTTACAGTTTTTGTTTTTCCTTTTTCAATGTAAAAACTAACTTCTCTGCTTTCAACTGTTGGGTTTGCTTCTGATACAATAGCAAATTCACCATTCATAATACCTAAACGGTAATTGTTTCCACCAATGATAACGGTATCGGATGCCTGAATGGGTAAATCATCTCCAAATTTTTCTCTGCGGATAGCTCGGTTCAAATCAAGTGCTGTTTTGTTTTTGTAGCAGATGATTATTTTTTGGTCTTGTTGTGCCTTGTAGGTTTCTAAGTAATCTTGATATGCTGGATTGAAAATGTCCCGTCCATTTTCTCTCAAATCAAAATCATTGAAGTAGCCAGAAGTAAGGCACTGCCTTATTTTAGTGGCTGAAATCAAAATGCCATTGTTGGCATCTTGACGTTTCACTTCCTTCATTTCCGCTTGCGAAACAGAAACCTTGTAAGTCTCACTTAGATAATTTAGATCAAGTGCAGGAGAAAAGTTCATGCCAATTGGTGGCAACTGTGCAGGATCACCAATGAAGATGATTTTACTGCTTGTGGTAGCCTCTTGTATTCTTCCATAAGTCATTAGGTCTAGCAACAAATGCCCACTTCCAAAGCGGAAAAACTCGCCTTGACTCAAAATATCGCTGACCATTGATGCTTCATCTACTATCAAAACCGAATCATGAACTTCCGGATTGTTTCTAATTTTGTATTGGTACAAAAACGAAACATCATTTTCTTCTTCACCCTGTTTGATTTCCTGTAATTCCTCAAAACTGTAAATGCCTTTGTGGATGGTGGTAGATTCAAAGCCTGTTTTTTGATTGATGACTTTTGCAGCCCTGCCGGTTGGCGCCATCAATTGATATTTCTTTTCTAAAGATTTGAGATATTCAACAAAACCCTTTAATAAGGTTGTTTTACCACTTCCCGCATATCCCTGAAGAATAAACACCCGCTCATCGCTTTCTAAAAAAGCATGAAGCTTTTCCAACGCAATACGTTGGTCGTTGGTGAGATTGATATGCTGGAAATGGTCAAAAATTTTCATGGCTGATATTCTTTCATGCAAAGGTTGATTCTAACTGTGCGGTGTATCTGCATTTCATCGTATGTTTTGTATTCCGTTTACAACATCAAAAAGTACTTTATGATAAAAACTATAGTTTTTGTCAAAATCAGAAATAATCTGATTGAGTGTTTGTTGATCGTCAGGTGATAATTGATCTCTATGACTCCCCTTATTTCTTAAGAAATAGATCTCATTTATATTTCGAGCATTAACCTGATAATTAAAATGGATTGACAAGAAGATTGATTTAGTGTTGAAGCTTACTCTTGACAATTCTACTGGTTCATATTGGTTTGTATCTCTATTCAATGAAAAAAATGAATTGTAAAAGTTAAACGGGTCGCGTCTGTAGTTCGGCCAATTGGGAGTTACTGAGCGATATTGTTGTGGATTTGTTGAAACAAGGTTGTGAACATTCAAGGAATTCAAAGAGAAATTAAAAATGTTTTCAAGTTGCAATGAAAGTCTTCTCCCAAATTCAATAATATCATCGTTTTTAAGAGCTATTTTCATCTCTTTGAAATCCTTTATTAACTCAGCTTTTAAGTTATTATCTGAAATGTTGTGATAGAATACTTTTCCGTAGTTGAGTGCTTTTTTATCGATAAAACTTAAATAGGCTTTAATTCTGCCAACGTCAGATTCCGTAATGCTTTGAAATTTATCAAGTCCAGACGTATTGGTTCCGTTTTGAAAAAAGCTATTGACTATTTCAAGGTTGAAAGACTCAAAAAACCAAGCATACTCATTTTCCCCTTGCAATTGTGTTAGCAAGGTTTTTGTAAACTCTATAAATTTTCTCAAGTCTTCTTCTTTCATATTTATTGATTTTTGAATTTACTATAAAGGTTCATGGCTTTATTTAGTCCTTGGTTTACCAAAGTATTTAAAACAGAATTAAGGTCAATCTTGGATTGATCCTTTGTTTCTTTCAATCCAGTCAATTTATCTAACTTCTCTTTCAATCCCTTATACGTCTCGTCCTCAATTCCTTTAACCATCTTCAAAAACTCTAATTTCCCATCAAGCACATTCACCAAATGGGCTTTAAGGTTTTTTACATGACCTTTGTCGGCAATGTAGTCTCGTTTAAAAATCTGCTCCGCTTTTTCATATCCGTACTTTTCCCAATAGTATAGCCACATGCGGATTTGCTTCACATATCTCCTGCGTACATTTACCTTATCGTTTACAATCAATCCTGTTGCTTCCTGGCGATACCCGGCTTTTTGTAACCGTGTTTTCTTCGGGTTGATGACCAGTTTTTGGTCTTCTTCAATAATTCGCTTTAGCTCCATGTTAAAAGCCTCATCCGTATAGATGTTGTGCGGTGACGAAAATGTAATATCGTCAGCGTACCTTGTATAAGTTGCACCAAATCGGTTGGCAAGTCCGGTAAGTCTTCGGTCAAGCTTTTTGCAAAGAATGTTGGTTAAGGTCGGAGATGTAGGGCTGCCTTGTGGAAGAACCGTTTTTACTTCACCGTCAATTTCAAAAGGGTGGGTGCAAAGACTTGCCAAAAGGAAAGCCAAAGGTTCTTTGTCGCCATTCAGGTTAAAAGGTTCATAGATGAAGCCCATCTTAACTCTGTTGCGGTCGAAAGTATGAAAGAAGTCTTTCAAGTCCATGTTCAGCACATAATGATGTCCCACGTGCTTTTTGGCATTGTCAACGATTGACTTCTCCAAAACAAAACCTGTTGCTGCTTCATGTGGTTCATAAACACATTGAAGTACAAAGTTTAGAGAACGAAGGATTGATTTTAACCCTTTCACGGGTGCATGGATGGTTCTGTCTGCACCCGACTTTTTCTTGATGGTAAAAGTCTGATAACGCTTTTTGCAAAGGGTGGGATTAGCATAATAGGTCAATGATTTTAATTGAACCGGCTTACATTCCTCACCATAAAGCATGTTTTTAGCGTCACTTAATAGTTTCACTAATTCCTCCTTGCTTTGCAGTTCTGCAAATTGCTTCCGTATTTGGTCGATATGTGCCTGTTCAATTTTCATGTCTAAAGTTTTGAAGGACTTTGAAAACACCTGCCGGATACTCTTTTTGTATGAATATTTCAATCATTACAACTGAAATTAATACCTATTCATCACTAATAATT
>CAYMDI010000116.1:0-3804 GCA_964389165.1 uncultured Eubacteriales bacterium
ATGGGGAGGAGCCCCATAGGAGAAGGCCTCCAGGAGGAACCCGAATTGCTCTTTGGCTTCCTCTTCGCTGAATCCGATGAGATCGAAAATCTTCTTCTGAAGCTCCTGCTGATGGATCCTGATGCTGCCTCCTCCCAGTTCTGTACCGTTCAGGACCAGATCATAGGCCTGAGCCCGGACGGCCAGCGGGTCGCTATCCAAAAGGTGCAGATCCTCTGCCAGGGGCGCTGTAAACATGTGGTGAATCGCTACATACCGCTTCTCTTCCTTATCATATTCGAAGAGGGGGAAGTCTGTGACCCAGACGAAATTCAGCTCCTTCTCATCAATAAGCTCAAGGCGTCTGGCTAACTCAAGACGGAGGGCGCCAAGGCTGGCATGGGTGGTCTCTTTGGAATCTGCTACAAACATCAGCAGATCCCCAGGCTTTCCATCCATGGCCTTCACAATTCCGGAAAGCTCATCCTCTGAAAGGAATTTGGCAATGGTTGAGCTGATTCCTTCGTCCCGGATAGCAATCCAGGCAAGGCCCTTGGCACCATACTGGCTGACAAAGCCAGTAAGGCCATCAATCTCTTTCCGGGAAAGGAGGTTGGCACAGTTTTTCCCGTTAATGCCTTTAATGATGCCTCCTCTGCCAAGAACATCCTTGAAGACTTTGAAATCCGTATCCTTGACAATCTCCCCGATATCCACCAGGGGAAGTTCAAAACGCAGATCAGGACGGTCGGAACCATAGCGTTCCATGGATTCCTTATACGTAATCCGGGGGAATTCCTTGGCCAGGCTGATGCCAAGGGTGTCCCGGAAAATGGTGCTGATCATTTCCGTGACCAGGGAGATGATGTCCTCCCTATCCACGAAGGATAGCTCCATATCCAGCTGGGTGAATTCAGGCTGTCTGTCTGCCCGGAGATCCTCATCCCGGAAGCAGCGTGTAATCTGGAAGTACTTCTCCATTCCGGCAACCATCAGAATCTGCTTGTAGATCTGAGGGGACTGAGGAAGGGCGAAGAAGGTCCCGGGGTTGACCCGGGATGGTACCAGATAGTCCCTGGCCCCCTCTGGCGTGCTCTTTCCAAGCATCGGGGTTTCAATTTCCAGAAAGCCTTTCTGGTCCAGAAACTTCCGCATGATCATTGTCACCTGATGGCGGAGGATGAGATTATCCTGCATTTCTTTTCTGCGCAGGTCAAGATACCTGTATTTCAGGCGCACATTTTCATCTACATTGATCTGATCTGCAATATCAAAGACAGGGGTACGGGCTGAATTGAGAATCTCAAGGGTCTCCCCGACCAGTTCGATCATACCCGTAGGAAGCTTGTCATTAACAGCACCTTCCTCCCGGAGCCGCAAAGTACCAGTGACTTGGATGACATATTCATTGCGCAGGCTTTCTACCTGGGAAAAATCCGGAAAGTTCCCATCAAAGACGATTTGCAGGAGTCCGCTCCGGTCCCGGAGATCAATGAAAATCAGACCTCCATGATCCCTGCGGCGGTTGACCCATCCGGATACGCTGATCCGCTCCCCCACATGCTCTTCTCTCAGCGTTCCACAGGACATTCTTTCTTTCAGGCTCATTCTCCTTCTCCTCTCAACGTCTTAATCAGGGCAGGCAAGGGCATAATCACTTCCGTACCGCTGTCCATATTCTTCAGGGGGTATGCTTCCTTTGCTGACTCATCTTCCCCCAGGGTGATGACATAATCTGCATGGATTTTGTTGGCATATTTGAACTGATTTTTCAGTTTGCGGGCCATGGTATCCCCTTGGGCGGGAATTCCCGCTTCCCGTAGCTGCCGCACCAAGGACAAAGCCTGAGGCAGATCAGATTCGCTGACATTGGCTACATAGACCATGGGCAGCCCTTTTTCCATACTATGGAAGGCATCTTGTTCTTCCATAGTCAGCAGGACCCGCTCCAGACCGATGGCAAAGCCAATCCCTGGAAGTTCAGGGCCACCGAGCTCTTCGATGAGGCCATCATAGCGGCCCCCTCCCCCGATGGAGCTCTGAGCTCCTTCCCTTCCTGCTGATACTTCAAAAGCAGTTTTGGAGTAGTAGTCCAGCCCCCGTACCATCATTTTGTTGAGTACATAGGGAACACCGTTCTGGTCCAGATAAGTCAGGACCAGCCTGAAATGGGACTGGCAGTCCTCACACAGATGATCTGTAATGGTAGGACCTTCTTTGATGATGCTCTGACAGCCTTCATTCTTGCAGTCGAAGATCCGCAGAGGATTCTTCTCATAGCGGCTCTGACAGGTGGGACAGAGGTTCTCAAAGTTGGCGCTCAGGTGCTCTTTCAGGGCTTCCCTGTGCACAGGCCTGCAGACCGGGCAGCCTACGCTGTTGACTTCAAGCTTCAGGTTCTGAATTCCAAGGGTGGTGAAAATCTTCATGATGATTTCCAGCACCTCTGCATCTGCAGCAGGCTCCCTGGTACCGAGGACCTCGATACCGAACTGATGAAACTGCCTGTACCGTCCTGTCTGGGGCCTGCTATAACGGAACATGGGCCCCATATAGTAATATCTGGCAGGAAGGGCTTCCTGATGGAGCCCATGCTCGATGAAAGCCCGCGCCACGGAAGCTGTCCCTTCAGGCCGCAGGGTGATGCTTCGGTCTCCCTTGTCTTTGAAGGTATACATTTCCTTGTCAACGATATCCGTTGTATCTCCTACTCCCCGAAGAAAGAGGTCTGTGCTTTCGAAAACAGGCGTTCTGATCTCCTGAAAACCATAAATCTCCATCAGCCGGTTCAGGGTCTTTTCAATATGCTTCCAGCGTTCCATACGGATGCCATAGAAATCCTGTGTCCCTTTGGGCCCTTTTATCGTCATCAAATTCCTCGTTTCTTCCTTATTTTGGTGTCATCTTCCCTGTGAAAAAGGGATTGATTTCAAGCTGTTCCATCAGCGTGCTCTCCATTGTACCATGTCCTGGAAGGATTTTAGCCTGTCGGGGAATGGCCAGGGGAATCTTAACAAGGCTCTCTGCCATTTTATCCGGATCTCCTCCAGGAAGATCGCAGCGCCCTACAGATCCATAGAAGACTGTATCACCTGTGAAGGCGACCTGCTGATTATAGAAGATTACAGATCCGGGACTATGTCCGGGGGTATGAAGGACCAGGAGGTCAGATTTCCCAAGCTGGATTTTCTCTCCACCTGAAAGGTAGCTTGCTGAGTGGATGGGTTCTACGTCTAAGCCGTGCTTATGGGCCAGATTCAGGGCTCCATCTGTAAGGTAGTCCCTGTCATCCTCATGAATCAGCAGCGGAACATTGAATTGTTCCTGAAATCGGCTATCATTGCAGATATGATCCCAGTGGCCATGGGTGTTGAGAATATAGCGGAGGGTGATCCTTTCTTCCTCAAGCTTCGCCGCTATATCTTCCGGCTCACAGAAACCGGGATCAATCAGGGCGCCTTCCCTGCTCTCCTCATCCCATACCAGAGAGCTGTTTTCCTCAATAGGCCCATTTACTATTCGAATGTATTTCAGCATGCTCTTACCTCTTAGTGCTCTCTTGTGTCCATGAGAATGGTAACAGGCCCGTCATTGACAAGATGAACATCCATGTCCGCCTGGAATAAGCCTGTTTCTACCACGGCTCCCAGCTCTTCCAGACGGCTTTTCATAAGCTGGAAGTACTCTCTGGCCTTCTCAGAATTCCCTGCCTTGATAAAGCTTGGCCTTCTCCCCTTACGGGTATCAGCAAATAAAGTGAACTGGGAAATCAGCAGGATTTCTCCCTCTTCCTCCAGCAGGCTGCGATTCATCTTTCCGGCCTGA
>CAYMDI010000117.1:0-3724 GCA_964389165.1 uncultured Eubacteriales bacterium
CGGCGGATCAGGCGCAAGCGCTCCCAGGGATCTTCACCCAGAAAGCGCAGGCTGGTATCGAAGGTGGCCCCACCCCACATTTCCAGGGCATGGTAGCCCACCCGGTCCAGAGTCTTCAGGCCAGGGGCCATGTCCTTTGTGGACATCCGGGTGGCCATCAGGGACTGATGAGCATCCCGGAGGACGGTTTCCGTAAAAAGCAGTTTAGACATCATAACTCCCTTCAGAGCATTTCCTGTATTCTATCATGGAAAGAAGCCTTTGGGTGCAGGGAGGGGGAAAAGGCAGCCTGAAAACATCTTCTGCCGTTCCCCTTCCATGGCCCAGATGATAGAATGAAACGAGAATGCTGAGGGCAAGGAGGTGCGCCGTGAGAGAAGGAGGAAAAAGAGAGCATACCGTTCTGATCCTGGGGGGTGGGGCTGCAGGTCTGTTCGCTGCAGCTTCCATGAAGCCTCCTGGAGGCGGAGCGCTGGTCTTCAATACCCCAGAGCCTGGGCGCAAGCTCCTGCGGACAGGGGGAGGGCGCTGCAATCTGACAGGAGAGGGAGAAGTAAAGAACTATCTCCGGCGCTATGGTAAACGGGGCAAGGAGCTCCGCAGGCTCCTCTACAGCTTCCCTCCCGGGGCTGTCCGGGACTTCTTCGGGAACCTGGGGGTAGAGACCCAGGAGGATGAGGCAGGGCGTGTCCTGCCCCGGGATGGGAAAGCCTCCTCGGTGTTGGAAGCCCTTGTGCGCCAGGCCCGGAGCAATGGCTTTCGCTTCTATCCCTCCTTCCAGGTCCGGGAAATCCACCGGGAAGAGGAGGGCTATGCCCTCCTGGCGGAGGACGGACGCTCCCTTTGGGGATCCAGGCTGCTTGTTGCGGCAGGGGGGGCTTCCTGGCCGGAGACCGGTTCTGATGGGAGCCTTTTTCCCATCCTGGAAGGCCTTGGCCTCCCTCTGGTGCCCCTGCGTCCGGCTCTGGCCTCTATCCAGGTGGAGGGCTATCCCTTTTCTTCCCTGGCTGGCATCACTCTGAAAGAGGCGGAGGGCAGGCTGGGCCCGGGAGAGGCCAGGGGAAGCCTCCTGCTGACCCACCGGGGCTTTTCCGGCCCCCTGGCTCTGAATCTCTCCCGCTATGGGGAAAAAGGAGCTGTATTTACCCTGTCCTATCTGGAAAAGGGGAACCGGGAGCTCCTCCTGGCTTCCCTGAAGGAAGGGAAAAGCCGGGGCGGCCTCCTCCGGCGCCTTCTGGAGGAGGTTCTTGGCACCATGGCTCCAGGCCTTCCCAGGCGCTTCCTTGAGGCCCAGTGGCAGCGTCAGGGCCTGCTGCCGGATCTCCCAGCAGGCGCAGCCTCCCGGAAGGACCTGGAGGGTCTGGCCGACCGATTTGCCAGAGATGCCTTCCTCTTCCAGGGCACCTCCGGCTTCCATCAGGCCATGGCTACTGCAGGGGGAGTGGCTCTCGCAGGAGTAGACATGAAGACCATGGAGGCCAGAGGGCTTCCAGGCTTCTATCTGGCAGGAGAGGTCCTGGATGTGGATGGAGACACGGGAGGATATAACCTGCAGTTTGCCTGGAGCAGCGCCCATCAGGCCGCAGCCTCCATTATGGATAGCTTTGGGTATGGAGCTCTGGATATGAAGAAAGGAGCCGGAACATGGCAGCAGGACTGAAGGAACTGGCAGGAGAAATCCTGGCCAGGCTGGAAAAGGGAGAGGGAGCTCTATTGGAGACCCAGATCCGCAAGGAGGGACTCTCCCGGCGCCTCCTGCCCTGGTCAGGGGAGGGGTTTTCCTGCATGCTGGCCGGAGAAGAAGGGGTGGTTCTGGAACCTGTGGTCCCGGAACCCCGGCTGCTGATTCTGGGGGCCGGGCATATCTCCCTGGCACTGGCTGAATTTGCCGCCAGGGCAGGCTTCCGGGTGACTGTTGCAGATGACAGGCCCAGTTTCGCCAATCCCGGACGCTTCCCCTGGGCGGAAGGGGTCCTATGCCTGCCCTTTGAAGAGGTTTTCCAGGAGGTGGAAATCCATGCTGCTACCTATGTGGTCATTGTCACAAGAGGCCATCAGCATGACTATCTGTGCCTGAAGAAGGCCTTGGCCACTCCGGCTGCATATATCGGGATGATCGGCAGCCGTCGCCGGGTCCGGGGGACCCTGGAGCTTCTTGAGGGGGAAGGCTTCTCCGGAGAGGAGCTGGAGCGGATCCACGCGCCCATCGGCCTGCCCATCGCCTCAGAAACCCCGGTGGAGGTGACCGTCTCCATTCTGGCCCAGCTGATCCAGGTGCGCCGGAGCAAAGGGAACCTCCCGGAACCGGAAGGGGAGGTCCTTCAGGCCCTGGCCCGGGAGGAGGATCCTCCGGCAGCCATGGCCACTATTATCCAGGCCAAGGGCTCTGTTCCCCGGAAGTCCGGAGCCCGGCTCCTCCTCTGGCGGGACGGCAGGACCCTGGGGACTGTGGGGGGCGGCTGCGGAGAAGGAGAGGTGATCCAGGTAGCCCGGCGCCTCATGGCAGCAGGGGGCCATGCCCTTTATGCGGTGGATCTGACAGCAGAAGTGGCTGCAGAAGAGGGGATGGTCTGCGGGGGAATCATGACCCTTCTGGTGGAAGCCCTGTGAGGAAGGAAGAGGAACTTCTCCTTTCCCGAGCCCTGGACTGCCGGGAACGGGCCCTGAGGGAGGGCTTCTGGGCCACCCGCTTCCTTACCCCGGAAGAAGGAAACCTCCTCCTCCGGCGTTTTGCCAGGGATTCCGAGGCGGAATTCCTCCTGCTGGGAGGCTTCCCTCAGGCAGAACGCTGCCGTGGGGCCTTCCGGGAGCGGCACTGGGGTAGCCTTCCCGAGGAAGGGCTGCTGGGTGTCCTGAAGATTCAGGTCCGGGGGCCGGAGACCCTGAGCCATCCCGCCCTCCTGGGGAGCCTCTTAGGACTGGGAGTGAGCCGGGAGGTTCTGGGAGACCTTCAGGTCCGGGAGAAGGAGGCTACGGCCATCTGCCTTCCGGAAATGATCCCCTTCTTCTGCCAGTCCCTGGAACGGGTGGGGAGGGCCACTGTGGCTGTCAGCCCTGGCACTCTGGAGGATCTGGAAGAGGGAGGAGAGGAAAGGCTGGAAGAGCGCCTGACCCTTTCCTCCCTGCGTCTGGATGCCCTTCTGGCCAAAGCATTCCACCTCTCCCGGAGCCAGGCTCAGGAAGCCATCCGCCAGGGACAGGTCCTGGTAAACCACCAGGTGGCAGAAAAGGAAGATCTGTTCCTCCGGGAGGGAGATCTCCTTTCTTACAGGCGTCATGGCCGGATCCGCATCCTGAAGGTGGAAGAGCGGAACCGCAGGGACAGGCTCCCGGTGTCCATCCTCCGGAACTGATCCGTGGATTCCTTCCATTTTCCCTCTCTGGTGGTATACTGAAGGCAGATAGAAGGAAGGGAGGGATCACCATGAGGTATAAACTGATAAGAGGACAGGGTCTGGGAACCTTCAATAATAAGGATGCCCAGCGTCTCCGGGAATGGGGGAAGAAGGGCTGGCTCCTGAAGCGTTCCTATCTGCTGCTGAATTTCTATCTCCTGGAAAAGGGGGAGCCAGAGGATCTGGAGTATGCCCTGGCCTTTCCCAGGGGAGATCTCAATGAGTGGGAGAAGGAAGTGGGAGAAGATGGCTTCTCCGTGGTACAGCGGCTCCTGGGGAGGATGCGCATCCTCAAGGGGGAAGGTTCTCTTCTGATCCTGCAGCGAGGC
>CAYMDI010000118.1:0-3683 GCA_964389165.1 uncultured Eubacteriales bacterium
AAATGGCCCAGGCCTGGGATATCCCCCGTGAGGAGCGCTTTATCCTGGATGAGCTCTTGGAAGAGCTGATTCAGGAAGGGCAGATCTTCCTGACCAAGAAACAGCGTTATCTTTCTATTAGCGAGAAGGGCCTGCTTGCCGGAAAAATCAGCAGAAATGCAAAAGGTTTTGCATTTTTCAGGGACTCAGCCTCAGGGGAGGAGTATTTCATCCCCCCAAAGAGCCTGAAAGATGCCACAGACAGAGATACAGTCCTGGTCCGGCCGATGAAGCGCACGAAAAGCGGCATTGGAAAAAGCCTGGAAGCCCAGGTGGAGAAGATCATCCGCAGAGGCACTGTCACGTTCATCGGTGAAACAGCCTACCATCACGGACAGCGGATCCTGATTCCCAAAGACCGAAAGGTTCCTGGCCGGTATGCTTACCAGGGAGAGCCCCAGGATGCAGGAGAGCTTATTTACGCCAGAATCCTCCGCTATCCTGTGGGAAAGGGCCTGGGAATCGCTCAGGGGATCCGTCCTGTACGGGAAATGGATGAAGCTGAACTGGCCATGGAAGAGATCATCGCCCGCTATGGTCTTGCGACGGCTTTCCCGGAGGCAGCTGTAGCAGAAGCCGATGCTGTTCCCCAGCTGGTCAGGGAAGAAGACAGAGAAGGCCGCAGAGATCTGAGAGACCTCTATCTGGTAACCATTGATGGTGAAGATGCAAGAGATTTTGATGATGCTGTCTCCCTGGAAATTAAAGGGGAGGTATACCGGCTTGGCGTCCATATTGCCGATGTCAGCCATTATGTCAGGGAAGGAAGCCCCCTGGATCATGAAGCCCTGAACCGCACCACCTCTGTGTATTTCCCGGACAGAGTCCTGCCTATGCTTCCCCTGCCTCTATCCAATGGAATCTGCAGCCTTAACGAAGGGCAAGACCGCTGCGCCATGACCTGCATGATGGACTTCAATCAGAAGGGAGAGCTATTATCCTATGAGATCTTCCCTTCCCTGATCCATAGCCGCAAACGGATGACTTATACCGCTGTGGCCGCAATCCTAAGGCGCAGGGAAGAGCCTGTTCTGCTACCGGAAATCCAGGAATACGAGGAGCGCTTTTCCTGGTATGACAAGATGGCAGAGCTCTCTTCCATTCTGATGAAACGAAGGGAGAAACGGGGAGCTGTCTTCTTTGATTTTCCGGAAATGAAGATCATTACGGATGAAGAGGGACATCCTGTCCGCCTGGATAAGCGGATCCGCAATCAGGCAGAATCCCTGATTGAAGAATTCATGCTGGCCGCTAATGAGACTGTAGCGGAACATCTGTACTGGCTTCATGCACCCTGCATTTACAGGGTCCACGAGGAGCCGCCATACGATGGGGTAGCGACCTTTAATGCAATCGGCGCACCTTATGGATTGAAGCTGAAGGCTGATGCAGATGGGAAAGTCCATCCCAGACAGTACCAGGAGGTCATCGGAAAGATCAAAGGCATTCCCATGGAAGATATGCTTCTGAGCCAGCTCCTGCGTTCTATGAGCCATGCCCGATACGATATTGAAGCGTTAGGGCATTTCGGCCTCTCAGCAATCTATTATTGCCATTTCACAAGCCCTATCCGGCGCTATCCAGACCTGGTGGTCCATCGGCTGCTGAAGCGATATATGGAAGAGAAGCACCCAGGGGAGCAGGAACTGGTGCAGGTACGATACAAGGCCTACCGGGCTGCTGTCCAGACAAGCCAGCGTGAGATTGATGCGGAAAGCGCTGAGCGGGAGGCAGATAAGGTAAAGGCCGCGGAATACATGGCCCAGTTCCTGGGAGAAGCTTTCTCCGGAAAGATTTCCGGAATAATCGGAAATGGGCTCTTCGTCCAGCTTGAAAACCTTGCAGAGGGATTCCTTCCCTTCTCTTCCCTGGAGGGCTACTATACTTTCTATGAGAAGGAGCTTCTGGTACGGGATGGAGGGGGCCAGGTCCGCTTCCGCATCGGAGATGAAATCCGGGTCAGGCTGGTGAAAGCGGAGATCCTCAGCGGAAGGCTGGATTTCCTGCTGGAGGATAAAAAGGGAGGCGCTGCATCTCATGAACATCGCTGAAAACCGCAAAGCCCGCCATGACTATTTCATCCTGGAAACCTTCGAGGCCGGCATCGTTCTCACAGGGACGGAAATGAAGTCTGTACGCAAGCGCCGGGTGAATCTGAAGGATAGCTATGGCACAATCCGGGAGGGAGAGGTCTTTCTGGAAGGGATGCATATCAGTCCCTTTGAAGAGGGGAACCGGTATAATCATGAGCCTCTCCGCAGCCGGAAACTGCTCCTGCACAAGAGGGAAATCCGCCGCCTGATCGGGAAGATCAAGGAAGAAGGCCTCACCCTGATTCCCTTGGCCATGTATCTTAATGAACGGGGGAAAGCGAAAATCTCCCTTGGGCTGGCCAAAGGGAAGAAGCTCTACGACAAGCGGGATGCCTTGGCAAAGAAAGAGTCAGACAGACAGATCCAGCGGGCCCTGAAGGACCGCACCCAAGAAAAATGACCCTGATTCTCAACCAGTTGAAATATTGAAACCTTTCAGATAGAATAAAGGGACATCGTAGCGGGAAGATAGAGGAGAATGTCCATGGATGAACGGCTAAAGACCATTATTGCGGAAGAGCTGATGTTTGCCAAGGAGGCCGCAGCCTACCTGGGCATCAGTGTGCAGCGCCTGAACAAGCTCATGCACAAAGGTGAAATCCAGCCTGTAAAAAGAAGTCCCTCGGGGACCCTGTTCCTGAAACGGGATCTGGATGAACGGCGGTATACCAGCGGGAATATCGGCAGAGAGATTCCTGCCCCCAGGAATGTGGAGCCAATGCGCAATAATGGGGACAAGATTCAGGAGGCCATAAACTATTTCAGCATACAGAGTTTCTTTGATTATGCCTACGGCAAGACACAGCCCCATTATCAGAAGCTCCGTCTGGAATATGATTTCAAAAAGCCCCTGTTCTATCACTTGGAAGGGGTTTCCGCCTATCTTGGCGTTCCTGGGGATGAGTTTGTAGCCAGGTATGAACAGGTGCTTCGTGGGATTGAGAAGCTCCTGGCAACAGATGAGATCCTTTCCCTTTCAGATGAGGCCTATCCCTTTGAACTGAAGCGAACAGCCTCACCGCCCCCTTTCCTTTTCCTCCGGGGCCATAAGGAGCTTCTTAATCAGCCCATCGCCTCCGTGATCGGGGTGAAAGAGCCTACATTCCCTGAAAAGGAGCTGGCCTACCGGATTACCCGTCATCTTGCTGAACGGGGGTATGTCATTGCATCGGGGCTGGCCAAAGGCGTGGACACAGTGGTCCTTGATGCGGCTGTGAACAATCGGATTCCCTCCATTGCAGTTCTGGGAACCCCCCTGAACCGGGCCTATCCCAAGGAAAACGAGAATCTGCAGCGAGATATCAGCAGAGACGGACTCCTCCTCAGCCAATACTGTCCATCGGCTCCTGGCAAGCGCTGGCAGTTTCCCATCCGGGGCATTACCCTGAGCGGCATCTCTCAATTCACAATCCTTGTAGATCAGGAATACAAGGAGGGAAATTACAAGCAGATCGAATATACCCTCCACCAGGGAAGAGTGGTGTTCATGCCCTATCCTGTGAAGATTACCAGAGAAAACCGCTGGCTGGAACGGTATATAAACAGAAAAGG
>CAYMDI010000119.1:0-3669 GCA_964389165.1 uncultured Eubacteriales bacterium
GGTGCGATAGCCCGTCCAGATACATATCATCTTCTGGATGTTTACCGCTCCCTAAGCGCAAAGGGCTATTATGTCCGTTTTCTGAAGACTGCAGTAAGTGAGGACTACATCCCTCTGGCCTATGTGGAAGAAGCCTTTGAAGAAGAGGAGCAGGATTTCGATCTTCTGCTGATCGGTCCGTATCAGAAGCACGAGGAAGCCTCTCCGGGGAATCTGGATGATGAGCTCCGGGAATATATCAGACTGAAGAAACCGGAGGTGGGGTATCTCCATCTGGGCTGCCTTCAGGAAGAAGCCCTGGTGGCTGCAGAGCTGCTCGGCGCTAGCGGAAGGCTTAACGGTTATTCTGTTCTGGTGACGCTGGGATCTTTGCCGGAGCACCTGACCAATCAGCATAAGATTGAGGTATATCCTAATGAGGAACTGGTCCGGGGCCTGATCCGAGGCCTGGCCCTCAAGGGTTCTGCAGTGAGCGTTATCGCCTCCCCTGGGATTGGTGATGTCCACTATGCGGCTGATGTGGTTCAGGTTGAGAACAAACAGGAGCTCCTGACTATTCTGGCCAGCCGTTCTTTCCGGTACGACGTGGTGATTCACGGGATGGGTGTCCCACGATTCGCCCTTGCACCAGGGGAGCGGTTCAAGGTAGAATATCAGCGGTATTTTGCAGAATTCAAGGAGAGCTTCCTGCCATTTCCGGATAATGGGGAATGCCCGGAACATCAGTTGCTTTTTGAAGTGCAGAGCGGTTCTTATGATAACCCCTCGGCTATTTCCTATCTGTTTGAAAACACCTGCCTCAGCGGGATCCTGCAGCGAGAGCAAGAGTACCCGGGAGGACCATATAAGCCCTATGTCCGCCTTGTCCTTCGGGACGGTGCCACACAGGCATTCGGATTCCGCCACAACGAGCTCATTCTGGATGAGCTGGCTGATACCATAATTAAGAAGTTAGAAGAATAGGAGAAGAAGAACAATGAAGAAATTTTTTACCTCTGAGTCTGTTACAGAAGGACATCCGGATAAAGTCTGCGATCAGATATCTGACGCTGTCCTGGATGCCATTCTCCGCAAGGATCCTAACGGCCGGGTCGCCTGTGAGACCTTTGTTACAACAGGGCTGGTTGTGGTAGCGGGGGAAATCTCAACAAACTGTTATGTGGATATACAGAAACTGGTCCGGGATACCATCCGGAATATTGGCTACACGAGAGCGAAGTTCGGCTTTGATGCTGACACTTGCGGCGTTATGGTCGCATTGGATGAACAGTCTGCAGATATCGCCTTAGGGGTGGATATGTCTGAGGAAGGGAAAAAGGGGGAGTATGCCCTGGAGGATGCCATCGGGGCAGGGGATCAGGGCATGATGTTCGGTTATGCCACAAATGAGACGGAAGAACTCATGCCTGCACCGATTATGTATGCCCATAAGCTCGCCAAGCGCCTGGCAGATGTCCGCAAAAACGGCACACTGCCTTATCTTCGCCCGGATGGGAAGACCCAGGTGACTTTTGAGTATGAAGACCATAAACCAGTTCGCATCGATGCTATTGTCATTTCAGCTCAGCATAATCCGGACGTCACTCAGGAAAAGATTTTTGCCGATCTGATGGAGCATGTCATTAAGCCGGTGATACCTGGGGATCTGCTGGATGCTGAGACAAAGTACCATATCAATCCTACAGGACGTTTTGTCATCGGTGGGCCTCTGGGGGATACCGGGCTTACCGGACGTAAGATCATCGTGGATACCTATGGCGGAGCAGCCTCTCACGGAGGAGGCGCCTTCAGTGGAAAAGATCCTACAAAGGTAGACCGTTCTGCAGCCTATGCTGCCCGCTATGTGGCAAAAAATATCGTTGCTGCTGGAATTGCGGACCGTTGTGAAATTCAGCTGTCTTACGCCATTGGCATTGCGAAGCCCATATCAGTCTTTGTGGATACCTATGGGAGCGGGAAGCTTCCCGATGACAGGATTGTCGAGCTGGTGCAGGAACATTTCGACCTGCGGCCCGCCGCAATCATCCGTCATTTTGACCTGCGCCGTCCGCTTTATCAGGACACGGCAGCCTATGGGCATTTTGGCAGGCTGGATCTTGACCTCCCCTGGGAGAAAACAGATAAAGCAGAGATGCTCAGGAGCTACCTCAAGTAAGGGGGCGTACCCGTGAAGCTATCAGGAAGGAACCTTTTTGCTGTACTCGGTTCCGGGAAGGTTGTCAGCCTTGTCTCACAGGATGCTGTTTTCGGACAAGGTCTGGGAATCCATGACCAGAAGGCTGTCCTGCCTTATTATCTTGTTGAGTCATGTCTGGCCTCTGGAGTCATGGAAATCCTCCTGGCTGGGGGGGCGATGCCAGACTATGGCATTGTCAGCCTCTATGGAGAAGATGAGGGGATAGAGGAGGAGCTGTATCGCTGCTTCAGGGAAGCTGGCAGGAACCGGAGGATTCATCTGGATTTCACCCGTACAGCGGTCAGATCCGTCTCCACAGGCCTCTCCTTAAGCCTGTTTTCCCAGGTCGAAGAGGGGGAGCTCCGCTACCGCAAGGCACGGGAAGGGCAGTGGATCTATCTGGTGAGGGTATCCAACAAGCTGGAGGGTATCGGTACGGAAAACCTGTTGCGGGAAGAATTCATCAGGGAACTGGCCAGAAACCCTGGCGTGGCTGAAGCCTGCCTTCTTAAGGGAGGGACAGTGCAGGAGTGTTTATGGAGCATGCTGCGGGGAACAGGATGCTTTTATGTCGAAACTCAGCCTGGCCGGATCTATCAGGAACGGATCCCCATGGGGAAGGGCCTGATTTTCTTCTCTCCCTATCGGGTTTCCCGGGTGGGGGATGAGGATATTGAGATTATGGAACTTGGAACGATTCTGAACAAGGACGCTTAGGCGTCCTTTTGAGTTATCCACAAGCTACCTTGAGTTTTCCACAGATTTGGGATATAATTAAGGTATAAAAATATTCGGAGGTTTGATGATTCTAATGAAATCAGTACTTAAAAAATGGAAAGTCGCTGGGTCCACCACCCTACTTCTGGCAGGGCTCCTTGCTTCTTCAGGTCCGCTGATGGCAGCAGAGGCCACTACCTCCATTTTAGGCGCTCCCCAGGCCAGCAAAGAGCAGGTTCTGGCCTATCTTCGTGCAAAAGATGGAGTGGATGATTATTCGATGAGTCCCCTTTATGTGCCTACTAATGGGGTAGCTGTAGGCTATAATGGCATATACAATATCCGATCCAAAAACAGCGGTCTGGTTATGGACGTATATAATGGCGGGCGGGATGAAGGGAATCGTGTGATCCAGTGGCCTAAAGGGAATAACCAGCTGAATCAGCAGTGGATTTTCCAGAAACTGCCCGATGATTATTACAAAATAACCTCCGTGCTGAATCCCAAGTTCTCTCTTGATGTATTTCAGGGAGGCACGAAGATGGGACAGAATGTGATTCAGTACACATACAATACCAGAATCAGCCAGATTAACCAGAAATGGAGGCTGATTGAGCATGAAGATGGTACAGTCTCATTCAAGTCCCAGCTTTCCGAGGTCAACGGAAGCGATTATGTCCTCGACGTCTATGGTGGGGGAAAGAAAGCCGGAGTGAATGTGATTACCTGGGACAATCATGGCGGGGATAATCAGCGCTGGTATCTGGATCCTGCTG
>CAYMDI010000120.1:0-3565 GCA_964389165.1 uncultured Eubacteriales bacterium
GGGGGGGTGCCGGGCCACCAACTATATCGCCCTGATGACCAAGGCGCTGGCCGATGCAGGTTATCCGAAAGTCCCTATCATCCCCATTACAGCATCCAAGAATCTGGAGAAGTCCACAGGCTTCAAGATGAGCATCGGCTTCCTGCACCGGATTCTCATGGCTATGGTTTACGGAGATGTCCTGCTCCGGGTATATCGGGCCACCAGACCTTATGAGGCAGTGGAAGGATCGACAGATAAGCTTTATCAGGAATGGGTGGAACGCTGTGATGCTTCCGTCTACCAGGGAGGCTTCCGGGATTTCAATAAGAACCTTACGGAAATCGTAAGGGACTTCGATAATCTGGAACGTCTGGACATCCGCAAGCCCAAAATCGGCATTGTGGGGGAAATCCTGGTGAAATTCCATCCCTTTGCCAATAACCAGGTTGTAGATTTCCTGGAGCAGGAGGGTGCTGAAGTGGTGGTTCCTGATCTGTTGGATTTCTTCTTGTATTCCCTGTATTCCAATATCTTCAAGTATGAGAATCTGGCCGGTAAGAAGAAGGAGAAGACCTTGGCGACCTGGTCTATCAATGCGCTGGAGGTCTATCGGCGTTCAGCAAGGAATGCCCTGCGGAAATCCAGGCATTTCCATGAACAGGCCACGATCGGCAGCCTGACAGAAGGGGCCAAGCCCATCCTTTCCCTTGGGAACAGCATGGGGGAGGGCTGGTTCCTCACAGGAGAGATGGTGGAACTTATTGACAGCGGGGTAGAGAATATCGTCTGCGTCCAGCCTTTCGGCTGCCTTCCCAACCATATTACGGGGAAAGGGGTCATCAAGGAGCTGAATGCCCGTTACAGCTATGCCAATATCGTGGCCGTAGACTACGATCCCGGAGCCAGCGAGGTGAATCAGATCAACCGTCTGAAGCTTATGCTGTCTAAAGCATACAAGAACATGGATAAGAAAGAAGCACAGGAGAAGGAAGGATAGGAAGCCTTTTCCTGGCAGCATCTGCTGATTGTAAAGGAGCCGGTTATGGAATGGAATAAGAAACGGACAGGGCATCTGGCCTATCTGGTTCTGGTGGGCTTTTTCCTTATCCCCATGGGTTATCTGGCCTACCGCTACGCCACGTCCTATCATGATCTGGAAGGGCTGAAGGCCCATTACCAGAGCCATGAGGAAAGTTTTGCTGCTGTGGTAGAATATATGGAAGCCGAACCGGACCTGGAGGCCTGGACCTTAGAGAAGGAAGATCCTTCCCGTCCGAAACTGAACCAGCTCATGGAGGAATTGGACCTGGTCAGCCTGCGCCGGGCCCCTGGCAGGATCCTCCTCCTGTATCGCAGGACTATCCGGGGCTCCTTTGCCTATTGGTATGTGCAGAAGGAGAACTGGCAGCCTGAGGACGAGCTGGTGATAGAAAGCCTTCCTTTGGGTGGCAGCTGGTTCGCCGTACATGACATATAGAAGCAGAAAACCCCTGAAGGCCTGCCTTCAGGGGTTCATTGTCTGAAACTGGAATCAGTTTAGCTGGAGATATTGGAGAAGCGCTTGCGCCATCTCCTCCTTCTGGATCTCCCTGGTGAAGCGCAGCGGCCGCTTTTCGAGGTCCTGAAGTCCTGTGGGAATGGAAACGCTGGTCTGCTCCTGGATCTTCAGAAGGAGCTCAAGCTCGCTTTCCGGCTTCTCTGCAGCAAGGACTGCATCCCCTACAGCACTGACGAACTTATAGGGGCTGGCTGTAGAGAGGATGATCTGGAAGCGGGAATCTCCGCTTTCTGACATGTAATCCCGGGCCACTCCCCAGGCTACAGCTGTATGGGTATCCATAAGGTAGCCATGCTCCTGATACATCCTGCGGATCTCTGCCAGGGTCTCACCATCATCCTTGCTGGAGGAGAAAAAGACTTCCTGAATCTTTTTCTTCAGATGGCTGGGGATCTCATAGCGTCCATCCTCTTTCAGTCTGGACATGAGCTGGCTGACCAGAACGCTGTCCCCCTGGGAAAGAAGATAAAGGAGGCGTTCCAGATTGCTTGAAATCAGAATATCCATGGAAGGGGAAAGGGTCTTATGGAAAGGCCTGTTCCTATCATAGATCCCTGTGCGGATGAAATCAGTCAGGACATTGTTTGCATTGGCTGCACAGATCAGACGGTGAATGGGCAGGCCCATTTCCCTGGCATAGTAGCCAGCCAGGATATTGCCGAAGTTCCCTGTGGGAACTGTGAAGTTCACCTCTTCACCAAAGGCGATCTGGCCCTGGCGGACCATCTGAAGATAGCTGTAGAAATAGTAGACAATCTGGGGTGCCAGCCGGCCCCAGTTGATGCTGTTGGCAGAAGAGAAGGTATAGCCTCCTTCTGCCAGGAGCCTGGCGATATCCCCATCCTGGAACAGGGCTTTGACGCCGTTCTGGGTATCATCGAAATTCCCTTCCACAGCCAGTACGCCAAGGTTTTCCCCTTCCTGGGTGACCATCTGGAGCTTCTGCACGGTACTGACCCCATCCTTGGGATAGAAGACCAGGATTTTCGTTCCGGGAACATCCCGGAAGCCCTCCAACGCTGCCTTTCCCGTATCTCCGGAAGTTGCCACAAGAATGACATAGGTGCGCTGGTCCCCGTTTTTCCGGGCACTGATGGTAAGAAGATGGGGCAGGATCTGCAGGGCAACGTCCTTAAAGGCTGCAGTAGGCCCATGGTAGAGTTCCAGAATCCCTGTTCCATCACCCAGCAAGCTGACAGGGGTGACCTCAGGGGCCTGGAAGGTCTTTGGGTTATAGGCCTGATCTACCGCATAGGCAATCTCCTCGGGAGTGAAGTCTGTAAGGAAGAGGCCCAGAACTTTCCTGGCTACTTCCTGATAGCTGGCTCCGGCCAGGGCTTCCAGTTCCTTCCCCTGAAGGCGGGGGATCTCTAAAGGCAGATAGAGTCCGCCATCCTCTCCAAGTCCCTTCAGGATGGCCTGGCTGGCAGTAGCTCGTACCCTGCTGCTGCGGGTTGTCGTATAGTCCATATCAGCGGCCTTCCTTCTCCATGTTCTCCATGAGAAGGAGGCTTTCCTTCTCTGACTCCAGGATGGTATCCATATCTTTGTCCCCTCGGCCTGAAAGGTTCACAACAATGATCTTGTCCTTGCCAAGGGTCGGGGCAAGCTTCATGGCATAGGCCAGGGCATGAGCGCTTTCGATGGCAGGAATGATTCCTTCGTGTTTTGATAGCTTGCGGAAGGCATGCAGGGCTTCGAAGTCCGTTACTGCAAAATATTCAGCCTGTCTGCTATCCTTCAGATAGCTGTGTTCAGGACCGACACCAGGATAATTCAGGCCAGAGGCGATTGAATAGGAGTTCAGGATGTTCCCTGCCTCATCTTGCATCACATAAGAGCGATAGCCGTGGATGCTGCCCACACTTCCAGCGGAAAGAGGGGCTGCATGGTAAGGGGTATCTAGGCCGATCCCTCCAGGCTCGACGCCCACCAGATGGACTTCAGGCATACCGATGAATTCTGCAAAAGCGCCGATAGCATTGCTGCCTCCCCCCACGCATGCGACAACATAATCCGGGAGGC
>CAYMDI010000121.1:0-3428 GCA_964389165.1 uncultured Eubacteriales bacterium
CTATATCCATCGAAGCGGGCGTACGGGCCGAGGCTTTGCCTCAGGCACGGTGGTGAGCCTGGTTTCCGAAGAGGAAAAGGGACATTTCTATGAGCTCCGGCGTCAGGCCAAAGCGGAAATACGTCAGATCGGCTTCAGGAAAGACGGTGGTCTTCTGGTCTTTCAGGAGAAAGATAAAGGAGGAAATCCTCCGGCAGGGGGGCGGTAATCCGGATTTCCTCATTCCTGCGGAAGTGCCGGAAGGTGAAGATGTGGGAATGAAGGAAGAGGCGGGGCAGATCCTCCCTGCCATAAAGGAAGTCCCCTGCTACCGGGTGCCCCAGGTGGGCCAGATGGACGCGGATCTGATGCGTCCGGCCTGTATGCAGGGTCAGGGAGAGGAGGGTGCGCTCCTGCCCTTGGGCCAGAACCTTGAATGAGGTTCTGGCTTCTTTGCCCTCTGGATCCACAATCCTGCGGATCGTGGGACCCGTGGCCTTGAGGATCGGTTCGTCAATAAGGCCTGAATCCTCCTGGAACAGCCCTTCAGCCAAGGCAGCATATTCCTTTGTGCCAGGATCTTGCGTGATGAAATGCTGGGCTGCAGGATGTTTGGCGAAAACCATGATACCTGAGGTTGTGCGGTCAAGACGGGTTACCGGATGGACTGTGGTAATCCCCTGCTGAAGAAGATGATGCAGCACCCCTGCAGCCAGGCTGCCGCTGCGGATGTTCCCGGAAGGATGGCTGGTGAGCCCGGAGGGCTTGTTTATGAGGATATAGTCTGGATCCTCATAAAGGATATCCAGGGGCATTTCCTCCGCTGGGAACTGGGCCTTTTGGGAGGAATAGGGGTCCAGACAGACCTGGTCCCCGGCTTTCAGGCTGCTTGTGAGGTACAGGTCCTTGCCGTTGACCAGGATCTTCTCTTCTTCTCTGAGGCGGATCAGGCTGTGTCTGGAAAAACCTATCCGGCGAAGAAGGGAGCGAAGGCTCTGGCCATCCAGCTCTTCCGGAACACGGAAAAGGAGAGGGGCCTTCAGGGAACCCTCCGGGGCTGGATCGAACAGGATTGCTGATGTCTGACAGAGATTATCCATACCTCACAGTATACAGGGCAAAGGCCCAGGGGGAAAGAGCCCTTTTCACCAGGCTGTCATAAAAAGCAGCTGGAAATCTGATATAATGGGGACAACGGCGCAAGCAAGACAGGAGGCCACATGATTACATTCATCGCAGAAGAAAAAGACAGAGGACGGACGGTACAGGAGTTTTTTGCCGAACAGACTCTGGATTTCACACCCATCGCCTACAGCATCAATAAGGAAATGGTCCCCCACTTCCAGGAAATCCAGCCTGGAGACTTCCTGGAATCCTACTCAGCCACCCATAAGTATGGCTATGCCGTCTACCAGCGCAGCCTCATTGTCCTTCTGGACCGTGTAGTATCTGAGGTGGTGCCGGAAGGGGCTTTTGAAATTTCTCATTCCATTTCCAAAGCCATTTATGGCTGTTTTACAAACGGCCTGCATTTCACCCAGGAGCAGGTGCGGGTGATCCGGGAGAAGATGATGGAGATGGTGCAGGCCAATCTGCCCTTTGAAGGGCGCATGATGCCCCGGACTGAAGCCTTGGAACTGATGCAGCGGGAAAATCGGCGGAATGAGAAGTGGATGTACGGCACCTTCTTTCCCCCTGAATTCCCTGTATACTCCCTGGATGGGGGGCAGCCGGATTATAGCTATGGGCCCCTGGTGCCTTCCACAGGCCTCTTAGGAAGCTTTGACATCCGCTATTATATGCCTGGACTCCTTCTCATCCTGGCCAGGCGGAACAATCCCGGGAAGCTTTTCGAATTCCATGAGCTGCCGAAGATCTTCGATATTATTGATGATAACAACAGGATTACGGATATCCTGGATATTTCCTATGCGACAGGGATCAACAAACAGATTATAGAGGGCCGGGGAAAAGAACTGATCCTCATCGGAGAGGCTTTGCAGGAAGGGAAGATTGCTGCCATTGCAAAACATATCAATGATCATCGGGACAAATATCAGCTGGTGATGATCTCCGGACCTTCCAGTTCCGGAAAGACCACCTTCTCCAG
Organism: uncultured Eubacteriales bacterium; assembly: GCA_964389165.1. Lineage (GTDB taxonomy): Bacteria > Bacillota > TC1 > TC1 > TC1 > CAYMDI01. The sequence goes on from CAYMDI010000121.1 coordinate 2,090, forward strand.
AAAACTGGAAATCGCCCTGAAGGCTTTCGGGGAGAATCCTATTTCCCTGTCCCTGGATGACTTCTATCTGAACAGGGAGGATACCCCCCTGGATCACGAAGGGAAACCTGATTTTGAAAGCCTGGCCGCCATTGACAAGGACCTCTTCCAGAAAGTCCTGGAGGACCTTATCAATGGGGAAGAAGTGGAAATCCCCTCCTTCAATTTCCATACAGGGAAGCGGGAATACAGGGGGAGGAGGCTCCGGAAGGCTCCGGACAGTCCTCTGATCATTGAAGGGATCCATGGGCTGAACCCCAATCTTACAAATGCCGTGCCCCGCCATCTGAAATACATCATATATGTCACGGCCCTGACTCAGGTGAACCTGGATCCTCTGACCTATCTCAAGACCACCGATGCCAGGCTGCTGCGCCGGATCATCCGGGATCACCGCTTCCGCTCCTTTGATGCAGAACGCACCTTATCCCTGTGGCCCAGCGTCAGGAGGGGTGAGGAACGGAACATCTTCGTATATCAGGAGCTCGCGGATGTGCACTTCAACAGCAATCTTCCCTATGAGCTGAATGTGCTGAAATATTATGCGGAACCCTATCTGAAGGCTGTGCCATATGACTCCCCCCACTATATGGATGCCCGTCACCTCCTGAACATCCTCCGGTATGTGGAGCCCCTGGATGACGAGTGGGTTCCCAGTTTCTCTGTGCTCCGGGAGTTTATCGGGAGGCAGCGATAATGAGAGTGGGCTGCCATCTCTCTGTGGGGAAGGGCTATGCCCATATGGGCAAGAGGATTCTGGAGCTGGGGGGGAATACCTTCCAGTATTTCTCCCGGAATCCAAGAGGAGGTGCCGTACGAGCTTTTGATGAGGAGGATGCCAGGGCCCTGGACCTTCTCATGAAGGAAAAGGGACTGGGACCGATCCTCACCCATGCCCCCTATACCCTGAACCTGGCTTCCCCCAGGGAGGAAACCCGGGAATTCGCCAGAAAGGTGATCCGGGAGGATCTGGAGCGCCTGGAGCTCCTCCCCGGACATCTGTACAACATCCACCCTGGAAGCCATACAGGCATCGGCCCGGAAGCTGGAATGGAAGGAATCATCAAGGGCCTGAAGGAAGCGGTCCCTCCAGGGTGCACAAGCATGATCCTCTTTGAAGTCATGGCAGGGAAGGGTTCGGAAATAGGCAGGGATTTTGCGGAAATCGCCTGGCTGCTGGAGCATGTCCCTGATCCGGAAGGATATGGGGTCTGTCTGGATACCTGCCATCTCTGGGAGGGGGGCTACGATATCCTGCACAACCTGGAAGGGGTGCTGGAAGAGGCGGACAGGGCCTTCG
>CAYMDI010000122.1:0-3389 GCA_964389165.1 uncultured Eubacteriales bacterium
CCGTCCATCTGTACCAGGAAGCATGGGGATCCTTGCCAGCAGGCCTTCAGGTTCGGGGAATAGCTTCCTGTCATAAAGATGGTTGAACCTGCGGGCGATTTCCCGGGTGATTTCCAGATGAGGAAGCTGATCTTCACCCACTGGAACATAATCCGCCATATAAAGGAGGATATCTGCAGCCTGAAGCATGGGATAGCCCAGGAAACCATGGGTGGTGATATCCTTGCCTTCCTGTTCCCGGAACTGGTCCACCTGCCCCTTATAGGTAGGGACCCGTTCCAGCCAGGATAGCGGGGTGATCATGGAAAAGAGGAGATACAGTTCCGCATGCTCCGGAATTCTTGACTGGATGAACAGGGTCGCTTTCTCAGGATCCAGTCCAATGGCCAGCCAGTCGAGAATCATATTCCGGATATTCTCCTGCAGGCGTGCGGTATCGTCAAACTGTGTGGTCAGGGCATGGTAATCCGCCACAAAAAAATTAGCATCATACTCCTCCTGCAGGCGGATCCAGTTTTCGATAACGCTGAGATGTCCGATATGAAGGTTTCCTGTAGGCCGCATGCCGCTTAAAACGATTTTACGCATAGTCTCTCCTTTTGGAATCTAGAATATTGTAAAGCTGCTGAATGTCAGATAATTCACCAGGGCTGTCAGGGTCAGGATTACAGGTAAGAACAGGGAATAGATGATACCCGTCAGCAGGAAGCCCAGGAGGATCCACATGCCGTAACGGCGCTCCACATACTCTGCCCGATAATATAGTTCATTGGGCAGGACCCTTGTAAAGACCTTATACCCATCCAAAGGCGGGATGGGCAGGATATTGAAGGCGGCCAGGACGATATTGATCATCATAAACTGAAGCAGGAACATCCAGAGGAGTTCCGGCATTGGCAGTTTCAGCAAAAAAGCGCTGATAATGGCCATCAGGAAGTTGGAAAAGGGACCTGCCAAGGCTGTCAGAGCCACTCCGTCCCGATAGTTCCGGAAATTGTACGGATTCATCATCACAGGCTTGGCCCAGCCAAAGCCAATGAAGATCAGGGCCAGGAATCCCATGACATCAATATGACGCAAAGGATTCAGGGAAATCCTTCCTCCGTATTTGGCCGTGCTATCACCCAGACGATAGGCCGTATATGCGTGGCTCATCTCATGAATAGTCAAAGCCAGCACAATGGATATGATCCGGAAGAGCAGGCTCAGAAAGTCGAAATTTTCAAGAAAGGAAAGGACATTCCCCAGAAGGTCCGGCATTATTTCAGCCTCTCCGGCACTATATGGCCGGCCATCAGGTCCTTATAGGACTGCCGCCTGATGACCAGGTCGCTATTCCCATCCCGAACGAATACCACAGCAGGCTTGCCTGTCATATTATAGTTGCTGGCCATGGAATAGCCATAGGCTCCTGTTGAAATCATCGCCAGCAGATCTCCTTCCTGCAGGGCAGGAAGGCTCACATCCCTTGCCAGAATATCCCCGGATTCACAGAGCTTTCCGGCAATGGTCACCACTTCAGCCGGCCCATCAGCCAGCATCCTGCTGGCAATTCCCAGCTCGTATCTGGCACCATAGAGGGCCGGGCGGATATTATCTGACATTCCTCCATCTACAGCAACATACTTGCGGATTCCCGGAATATCCTTCATCGTCCCTACCGTATAGAGATTCGTTCCGCAGGGCCCGATAATGGAACGGCCTGGTTCAATGATGATCCGAGGCAGGCTGAGTCCTGCTTTCTCTGTTTCCTCCCTGAGGACGCTGAAGACAGCCTGGCTATATTCCTCAATAGAAGTAGGATCGTCTCCCTCTGTGTAGTAAATGCCTCTTCCTCCACCGATATCCAGGTCTTCCCCTTCCACCTCCAGCTCTGCCCGGATGGTCCCAAGGAAGGCCACCATGACGGCAACTGTATGGCGGAAGCTGTCAGTCCCGAATATCTGGGATCCGATATGGCAGTGAAGCCCCTTATACTCCAGGCTGGGGGATTCCACCACTCGCCGGACTCCCTCCAGCGCCTCTCCTGTAGCCAAGGTGAAACCGAATTTCGAATCGATATGCCCTGTTTTAATGAAATCATGGGTATGGGCATCTATGCCAGGAGTGATCCGCAGGAGCACGCTGGGTTTCACTCCTTTCTCCCGGGCGATCTCTTCCACATGGCTGATCTCATCCTCATTGTCCAGGACAATCCGCCCAACGCCATATTCTATGGCCATCTCGATTTCTTCCCGGGACTTGTTGTTTCCATGAAAGAACACCTTGTCCATAGGGAATCCTGATGTATAGGCCATATAGAGTTCTCCGCCGGAAACCGTATCCAGCCCGAGACCTTCTTTCTCAATCACTTCAAGAAGAGCCGGTGTCAGAAATGCCTTGCTTGCATATATCACCATCCCTTCCTCCCTCTTGCTGAAGGCTTGGTAATATTCTCTGCAGATATTCTGAAGATAGCCCTCGTCCACTACAACCAGAGGGGTTCCGTAAGTCTTTCTTAATTCTGTTGTATCGCAGCCGCCGATTTCCAGATGGCCCGCACCATTGATTTTCATTGTTCCCTGAAGTTTCATATAGCTAATCCTTTCTATTAACATCATTTCCTGCAGCATAGGAGAAGCCCATCTCCTATGTGCAGCATGGTTGTGAAAAAACGCTGATCTTGAAGCACGTAAGCATTGAGATCCCCCATGGCTTCCCGCTGGATCTTCCTTTTACCGGTGACGGCAAAAAGCACATCTTCAATCACAAGGAGCCCGCCCCTGGAAAGGAGGGGGATGCTTTTCTCATAAAGGGTCATCAGGCTCTGGGTCGCTCCGTCAAGAAAGATCAGGTCATAGCCAGGCTGTAAGGAAGGCAGGATATCTTCCCCCTTTCCAAGATGGCTCTTAACCCGGTCAGAAAGGCCTAAAGCACTGAGGTTTTCTACAGCTTCCATCAGCAGGCGCTCCTGCATTTCCACCGTATCCACAAGACCATCTGTCACCGAGGCCCCCATAGCCAGCCAGGCTGTGGAATAGCCGATACTGGTACCGACCTCCAGAATCCTCCTGGCTCTGCTGCTGATCACAAGGAAGCGCAGGAAGTGGCCAATTTCCAGTCCCACGGAGGGAGAGATATCATTGCGTACCTCTTCAGACTCCCGCATAAAGCCAAGATAGCAGGAAGGCTCTCCCAACAGATCCTGAAGATACCCCTCCTTATCTTTTGTCACGAAGGAGCTCTCTTCCCTGATAAATGTATTCTATGCCGGAAATCACTGTTGCTGCAACGGCCAGCCAGTAAAGGATCAGTCCTGCGGCCAGGAGCCAGGGGTGTAAGGGGGCGAAAAGGAGCAATATCAGGCTGAAGAGCTGTGTGACGGTCTTCAGTTTCCCAAGGTAGCTTGC
>CAYMDI010000123.1:0-3361 GCA_964389165.1 uncultured Eubacteriales bacterium
GTGACCATGCACTATAACTTCCCCATCGGGGTATCGACTGTGGGACGGGCGATCACCCCGGGCCGGGGAGCCAAGATGTTCATCGCCAATACCACAGGAACCAGCGATACCAATCGGGTGGTGGCCATGATCAAGAATACAATTTCCGGGGTTGCTGTGGCCAAGGCCTGCGGCATCCGCCGCCCCACTGTGGGCATCCTGAATATCGACGGTGCCCGTCAGGTGGAAAAGGCCCTGAAGAAACTGGAAATCAACGGCTATGATATCGATTTCCAGGAATCTGCCAGGAGTGACGGAGGGATTGTCATGCGAGGCAACGACCTGCTTCTGGGAGTCCCTAATGTCATGACCATGGACAGCCTTACCGGGAATGTGATGATGAAGGTTTTCGGCGCTTATGGAAGCGGCGGGAACTATGAAGCAATCGGTTATGGCTACGGACCTGGCGTTGGCGAAGGTTATGACCGGATCATCAGCATCATCTCAAGGGCTTCCGGAGCCAATGTCATTGCCGGGGCTATCGGCTATGCCGGGGTCTGCGCCTATGGGAAGCTCACGGACAAAGTAGATGATGAATTCTATAAAGCCCGTCTTGCAGGACTGGACAAGATCATCGGGGAAATCAGAAGCAAAGACGAAGGCACAGCAAAGGGCGGTGAAGAGGCCAAAATGCCTCCTGCAAAGCCTACCCCTGCAGATATTGCCGGAATCGAAATCCTGGAGCTGGATGATGCTGTAGCCAGCCTTTGGAAGGAGAATATCTATGCCACCAGCGGCATGGGCTGCACAGGCCCTATCGTTATGGTGGCAGACGAAGATCTTGCAGCGTCGACCCAGATCCTGAAAGATAAGGGATTCCTCTAAGATGTAAAGGCTTTCGCATCACGCGAAAGCCTTTTTTTTTGGATATTCTTGAAATAAGGGAAGGTAAAGGATATAATGGAAGCGTTGAATTATTCACAAATATGACAAGGTGGTGCAACACGAATGAGAAGACTTGTAAATTATGATCCTGAAATCGCCAAAGTTCTGGAAGATGAAAGAAGCCGCCAGACCGACAAAATCGAGCTGATCGCTTCTGAGAACTTCGTCAGCCCTGTAGTCCTTCAGGTCCAGGGTTCTGTCCTGACCAACAAATATGCAGAAGGCTATCCAGGAAAACGCTACTATGGCGGCTGCGAATACGTAGACGTTGCAGAAGACATTGCCAGAGAGCGGGCTAAAAAGCTTTTTGGAGCAGAGCATGCAAATGTGCAGCCTCACTCCGGCGCCAGCGCCAACGAAGCTGTGTATCTTTCCGTACTGAAGCCTGGGGATACAGTCCTGGCCATGAGCCTGGCTCACGGCGGACACCTGACCCATGGTTCTCCTGTAAATATTTCCGGCCTTTATTTCAACTTTGTAAGCTACGGCGTGAACAAAGAAACTGAAATGATTGACATGGAAGAAGTTGAGCGTCTGGCCTTGGAGCACAAGCCCAAGCTTATCGTTGCTGGTGCAAGCGCCTATTCCAGAGTCATCGATTTCCCCCGTTTCAAAGAAATTGCTGACAAAGTAGGAGCCCTCTTCATGGTAGATATGGCCCACATCGCCGGTCTGGTTGCTGGTGGACTGCATCCCTCCCCGGTTCCTTACGCTGATTTCGTCACCACCACTACCCATAAGACCCTGAGAGGCCCCAGAGGCGGTATGATCCTCTGCAAGGCTGAATATGCAAAAGCAATCGACAAGGCTGTATTCCCCGGACTTCAGGGAGGCCCCCTGATGCACGTGGTCGCCGCCAAAGCCGTTGCCTTTAAAGAAGCACTGGAACCCTCTTTCAAAGAGTACCAGGTTCAGGTGAAGAAAAACGCCGCAGCTCTTGCTGAAGGCCTTATGAAGAATAATGTCCGTGTAGTATCCGGCGGAACAGACAATCACGTCATGCTGGTTGACGTATCCACCCATGGCCTCACAGGGAAAGAAGCGGAGCACAGACTGGATGAAATCGGGATCACCTGCAACAAAAACGGGATTCCTTTCGACACCCAGAGCCCCTTCATCACCAGCGGGATCCGTCTTGGCGCTCCTGCTGCAACCACAAGAGGCTTCAAAGAGAACCACATGGCTAAAATCGCTGAGATTATTGCCGGAACCCTTCAGGAAGATTTCGAAAGCAGAAAAGATGCTCTTGCTGCTGATGTCAATGCCCTGTGCAAAGAGGTTCCCCTTTATGCAGACCTGAAAGCCTACTACGATCTGGTAGAAGGCGTCATGGCTGGAAAAGGAGTGGACGCTGACCTTTATGCGAAAACTCAGGACGCTTCCCAGGAGAAATGGGTTAAGTAGTCTGATACAACAGCAGAGCGGGCTTGAAGCCCGCTCTGTTTTGCTATAAGGAGAAAAATGATGGCTGGAAAGAGATATGTTGCAAGAACACTGGGAATCATGGCAGTGCTTCTGGATCTGCTATACGCGATTTCGGTTTTCAGCCCCTCTTCCAGAGAAGGGGTCCTGCTCCTCACGGCTGGATTGCTGACAGCTTCGGGGGTCCTGCTCCAGGGAGCCTTTACAAGGGCCGGGGTTCTGGCTGGTCTCTGTTATCTGGCCGGAGCCGGCATCAGCCTGGTTTTTGTTAACAGCATCTTCACAGGTCTCCTTCCAGGGTTTCTGGGAATTGCAGCTTTGCTGGAGGAAAGGCATCATGTGTAAGGAACAGCGCCGGACCCTCTGGGGAGCGACCCTCCTCCTTCTTTTGGAGAGCCTCAGCCTTTTCAGAGGGCAGGAGGAATTCCTCCAGGGGCTTATGAGCTTCTTCGGCATCAGCCATCCTGAGGTGGTATCCTTCTTCCGGAACCTCCTGATTGTAGAGGGGTGGATGTACCCCCCCGGCCTTACCTGGATTCCCGGCTTGTTAGGCTTCTTCCTGACGGTGGGGGCGCTTGGGAGTTTTTTCGGATTCCGGAAGATTACCAGAAAGGGTCTGGGACGTTTGGGCCTCTGGTATGGCTTCATAGGGATGACAGAGGTTCTGTTCATGGATATCAGCATCATCGGATGGATTTCTGGTTCTCTTTTCATTTTAGGGGGGTTTTATCTCTATCAGATCAGCCGAAAGATTTTTTGAAAAAAATCAAAAATATCTCTTGCAAAATTCCGGAGAATAGATATACTGTAGATAAGAATAAGTCATACATATAGACATCCGGACTTAGGCACTGGGAACTGAAGTCTGCAAAAGGATATGATAAGGCCAGGACATGAAGCTTTCGTGTCCTGTTTTTTTACACGGAAATCCAATGGAAGAATCGGAGGATCGGCATGCTGATTATACAGGGAAGATATGTTCTGACAGAAGATGGGCTGAAGGAAAACTACAGCG
>CAYMDI010000124.1:0-3343 GCA_964389165.1 uncultured Eubacteriales bacterium
TTTCTTTTTGTATGGGAAAGGGCAATAAGCCTACAGCATATTCTTCTTATGCATCAGGTACCAGACAGAAGTCGTAAGAATGACAGAAATCAGCAGAACGCCTGCGGTACTCAGGGCCAGACCCGAAGCCGGCATAGGCAGGTTCATTCCGAAGAAGGAAAAGATCATTGTAGGAATGGCCAGAATGATAGTCAGCCCGGCCAGCACTTTCATTACATTATTAAGATTATTGGAAATGATGGAGGCGAAGGCATCCATCAGCCCGCTAAGGATATTGCTGTTGATTTCGCTCATATCAATAGCCTGATGCGTCTCAGTCAGGGCATCCTCCAGCAGGTCTTCATCCTCTTCGTACATAGGCAGCACATTGCTGCGGAATATTTTCTTCATCACCACCTCATTCGCTTTCAGCGAAGTGGTGAAATACAGAAGGCTTTTTTCCAGGCTCAGGAGCTTGATAAGCTGCTCATTCTGCATGGATCCATGGAGAGCCCTCTCCAATTCATTCGTCTTTCTGTCAATGTGCTTCAGGAACTTCAGGTAATACGTCGCAGTCTTATAGAAGATCTGCAGGGCCATCCTGGTCTTCTTCATAGTGGACATGGACTTGACACCCTTGGTGATGAAATCCTGGAGGCAATAGACCTCCTCCAGGGATACTGTGATGAAGTGTTCCTTGCTGATAATGATGCCAAGAGGGATCGTATCATAAATAATCCCATTATCGCTTTCATCCCCTTCAATGGGGACGTTGATAATCATCAGAAGCTGATCTTCTTCCACATCGATTCTCGGACGCTCTTCCGCATCAAGGGGAGCTTCCAGATGTTCCATCAGTGCACCAGTATCCTCCTGGATCCTTTCAAGCTCTTCCCTGCTGGGATTGACCAGATTGATCCAGTTGTTTGCATCCCGGATGTCAGCAGACTTCAGGACTCCTTCAACTGTCTTATAAGCATTAACCATATGTCGTCCTTTCCGGTCCGCCTACAAGACATGTGACAGACCCAGGTTTCCTGTGTTGATAAGCATGCGCAAATTGCCAGGGTCGTCCACGTTTTTCACCTCCGATAATTCCTTAAATCCAAATATAATCTTACACTTTTTTTTCACGTAATGCAAATGCCAGCATTTCACGGCTCTGTTCCTCTGCCAGAGAGAAATCACCTTTGCCTCCCAGCATCCTGGATAGTTCTTCAATGACCCCTTCTTCCTCCATCAAAGGAGTAATCCGGACAGTCGTCCTGCCCTCTGCAGACTCCTTCCGGACTGACAGGATGAGATCGGCAAATGCTGCCAGTATGGCGCTATGGGTCACACAGATCACCTGCCTGTAGCGGCTGATCCCTTCCAGAGCCCGGGCCACCATGGTCAGAGTCTCCCCTCCGATTCCAGCATCAATCTCATCAAAAAGAAGGGTCGGGATGAAGTCCAGTTCAGCAAAAATCCCTTTAAAAGCAAGCATCACACGGGACACTTCCCCTCCAGAGGCAATCTTCCTCAGAGGCATGACTCCTTCACCGGGATTCGGAGAAAAAAGGAAATCTACAGTCTCCAGTCCTTTTTCCTGTCCGGCCTCTTCTGGCAGGAATTCTATGGAAAAACCATCCGGGTAGATATTCAAAGCCTGAAGCCTTTCCCTGATCGCTGCTTCAATAGAGCGTGCACCCTCCTTGCGCCTGGCGCTCAGGAGACTTGCCTTCTCCTGGTACTGCTCCAGCAATTTCGCCTCTTCCTGTTCCAGCGCTGCGATTCGGACCTCTGAGTCCTCGCTGGCGCTGAGTTTCTCACTCATTTCACCATACCGTCTCAGAATCTCTTCCTCACTGCCTCCATATTTGCGCTTCAGTCGGTTCAGTTCCCCAAGACGGCCTTCAATCTCATTGAGGCGGCCTTCATCATATTCCAGATGCTGATAGTAGCCCTTGAAATCCTCCCGGAAGGCCTCCATCTCATAATAAGCATTCTCTAAAAGGGATATGCTCTTTTCCTGAACCGGATCAAGCTCTTGCATTTCCTTCAGGTTATAGATGACTGTATCCAGGTTTCCCAGGATGCCGTTTCCGCTTAACAGGCTGTAGACCTGCTCTCCTTTTTTAAAGAGCTTTTCACTATTCTGGATGCGGCGCCGCTCCTCTTTCAGCGAAGCTTCTTCTCCTGCTGTAATTCCTGCGTTCTCTATCTCATTCAAGGCAAAACGGTAATAATCCAGCATCTCAAGGTGCTCGCTGCGAGCTGAACGGATCTGCTGCAGCTTCTGTCGGACAGACTTCAGGGCCACGGCCTGCTCCCGGACTTCAGCCAGAATCCTGCCGCTTTGATGCTTCAGGACAATATAGCGATCCAGCAAGTCTAACTGACGGTCTCTGGACAGAAGGCTTTGCTCCTGATTCTGACCGTGGATATCAAAAAGAAGCCGGCCAACCTGCTGATATGCTGCTAAAGGGATGCTTCTGCCATTAAGCCTGCACTTATTGCTTCCGGTCCTGCTGATCTCTCTGGAGAGATATAGCAGGCCCTCTTCTGGCTCTCCCAGATCCAAGGCAAGGAAACGCTCCAGGACTTCCCCAGCCAGCAGAAAGGTCCCCTCCACCTCGGCCTTGCTTTCACCCTTGCGGATGAAATCCCCGCTGGCCCTGTTTCCGCAGAGAATCCCTATGCTGTCTAAGAGGATGGATTTCCCTGCCCCTGTCTCTCCTGTAAGGACATTAAAGCCTTCCTGGAATTCAACCATCACATTATCGATCAGTGCAAAATTCCGGATACTCAGTTGTGTTAGCATGCTGACCTCATCCATCCCTTCAGGCCTTCCAGCACTTCAGCTGCTGCATCAGCCCCACGGGCAGCTACAAAGACCGTGTCATCCCCAGCAATTGTTCCAAGGACTCCGGGCAGCCGTTCTTCATCCAGATAGAAAGCTACTGTGGCTGCGCCACCCGGGAGTGTGCGCAGCACCACAAGAGGAGAAGCCATGTGCACATCTGTAACATAATCCCGGACTACATCCTGCAGTGTATTTGTAGTATTCCGGCGCTCGCGCCCTGGATTGCCCGGAAGCCTGTAAAAAGAACCTCCATCAAGGGGTTCCTTGACCAGCTTCAGACTCTTGATATCCCTGGATACAGTAGCCTGGGTTACCTCCTGCTTCTGTCTTCTCAAACTGGCGTCGGGCTAATTCTCCTTGCTGCATGGCTTCCTGAATTTCCAGATTGCTCATGGCAATACGCTGAGACGCTTCCTTCATTACGGTGTTGGCGGATATCTGGGCCTGACGAAAGGACCACCACTGTTGCACGCCGTTGACCACACCCAGAATAGCCAGAATACCGCATGCCACTATCGC
>CAYMDI010000125.1:0-3327 GCA_964389165.1 uncultured Eubacteriales bacterium
AAAGGCCCTCCAGGAAATCCCTGCGGTTCCTTAGCACTGCTTCAGGATCATCCCCTACGTGCAGCCCCATGTTCCCCCAGGACCTGGTGGAGAATCCATGGAGGAGAAAACTGCAGGATGCCAGCAGAGGGCTTGCTAAAACGGGTTTTTCCATCACTGTCAGCTTTTCCATGTCTCCCTCCTTAAAATAGCCGCTCCAAGAGCGGCTATTCTTTTTGCCTTTTTGTTTTCAGAATGCTTTCGATCTCCTTACGGAAAGTCTCTACATCTTTGAACTCCCTGTAAACAGAAGCGAAACGCACATAAGCTACCGGATCGATCTGCTGCAGCTGGTTCATCACCAACTCCCCGATGAGTTCGCTGGGAATTTCCTTCTCTCCTCTTGTCATGAGTTCCTTCTCAATATCGTCAGCCATCTTTTCAATAGCCTCAAAACTGACATCTGTCTTCTGACAGGCTCTGAGAATTCCCTTAAGAAGCTTTTCCTTGTCGAAAAGATCTCTTCTCCTGTTCTTTTTGATAACGATCAGGGGGGTCTTTTCCGCCCGTTCATAGGTATTGAACCGGCGTTTGCAGACGATGCATTCCCTGCGCCTGCGGATACCGCTTCCCTCATCCACAGGCCTGGAGTCCAGCACTTTGGAATCCGGGCTGTTGCAGTAGATACAGCGCATGGTCCCTTATTCCAGGAATTTCGGGATGGTAAAGACCAGATCCAAGGGCTCTTCTTCCTTCCCTTTCGTCTCTTCTTCCTGAGCCTCTTCCTTAGCCCCGGCATCCCGCTTCAGCTGACGCTGTTTCTTGCGGATGCTTGTGAATTCCCCATCAAAGCCCGTGGCGATGACAGTGACTGTGAGCTCATCTTTGACGCCAGGATCCACCGAAGCCCCGAAGATGACATTGACATTCTCATCGCAGGCATCAGTAATGATCGATGCGATTTCATTCACTTCATAGAGAGTCAGATCCGGTCCCCCGCTGATGTTAAGCAGGACGCCCTTGGCGCCATCAATGCTGGTATCCAGAAGGGCGCTGGAGATAGAAGCCAGAGCAGCTTCCTGGGCTCTGTTCTCTCCAGTTGATTTCCCGATACCCATGAGAGCCGCACCGTTTTCAGCCATAATCGTCCGGACATCGGCAAAGTCCAGATTGATCAGAGCCGGCATGACAATCAGATCGGAAATGCTCTGTACCCCTTGGCGGAGGATATCATCTGCCATTTTAAAAGCCTGGATCATGGGGGTGCGCTTATCAGCCAGTTCCAGGAGCTTGTCATTCTGCACAATAATCAGGCTGTCCACATGCTGGGAAAGCTTTTCAATGGCCTCCTTGGCAGAGGCTTCCCGTTTCTTCCCTTCAAAGGAAAAGGGCCTTGTTACCACACCAATGGTCAGGGCGCCGATTTCTTTAGCGATCTGAGCAATGACGGGAGCAGCGCCGGAGCCGGTGCCTCCTCCCATGCCGGCGGTGATGAAGATCATATCCGCCCCTTGCAGGAGCTTGTACAGCTCTTCTTTGCTTTCATCAGCAGCAGCCTTCCCGATTTCAGGATTAGCCCCTGCCCCAAGTCCTTTGGTTAGCTTGGAGCCGATCTGGACTTTTTTGTTGGCCAGCGAACTCTGGAGAGACTGAGCATCGGTATTGATGGAGATGAAATCAACCCCCTGAAGCCCTGCTTCAATCATGCGGTTGATGGCATTGTTGCCGCCACCCCCTACACCGACCACTTTGATGTTGGCGGTGTTATTCAGATTCTGATCCTCGAATTCAATCACTGGATTCCCTCCTTCGTTTTCTTGATGATTTTATCAGGATTTGTCAGATCGATGTATTCAATGGTATTGCCTAAAAGAGCGCTTTCCCTGATTAACGCTTCAAGGACATTCATTTTGCGATGCACCTCACCGGAACTCCCCATCATCACCTCATAGCTGCCCTCTGGAAAAATGGAAATGCTGCTTTTCGATACGGTGATTTCCCGGACAAGGTAGCGCCTGTTTTCAGGCACATCCTTCAGGAATTCCATAGCCTTGCGCAAATCCGCGGACACCAGCAGCTGCCCTTCCGAGACTTCACGGCTGAAGGTGATTCCTGTAAGCATCGGTGCATTTACCTGGTTGATTTCCCCCACAATATCGATGATCTGGCCATTCTTGTCCAGAAGCAGAAAGTCCGGTGGAGCCAACGCAACAAGCCTTGGTTCTTTTTCCGTAATCTCTATGATCATTTTATCAGGCAGGATCTGCCTGATCCGCACCTTTTCCACCACAGGAAAGGCTTTGAGGATATCCCGTTCCTTTTTCAGGTTGTCCTGAAGAAACAGGTTCTCATCGAAAGGAATGGAGGCTGCTTCTTCGACTTTTCTTGGATCCAGGGTATAGACCCCAGTCACTTCTACGACTTTGATATGGAAAAATGAGGAGAACAGCATAAAATACCCTGCAAGGCCAAGCAGCCCCAGAAGGACCAGGCTGAGGAGCCAGCGGAACAGCACCTGTCCGAAAGGCCTTTTCTTCAGCGTCTGTTCGTTTTTCTCCTGGTTTCTTCTGATTGGAATCCCTCCACATTAATACATATTAAACATTATAGCAAGTAATGCTGGAAATGAAAACTAACAATTCAAAATTTTGATTTCCGGCTCGAGAATAACCGCAAAATCATGAAAGATCTTGCGTTTTATCGTGTGGATCAGCCATAAGACATCATCACTGCCAGCTTTGCCATTATTCAGGATAAAATTGCCATGTTCCATGGAAATACAGGCATCGCCATGGCTCAGCCCCTTCAGTCCGGCCCTGTCTATGAGGAGTCCTGCCGGAGCCAGTTTGGGATTCTTAAAAATACTTCCTGCACTGGGCTTCTTAGGCTGGTGATCCATGCGGAAGGCCTTTGCCGTGTCCCTGTTTGCCGCAATGATCCCCACAGAACGCTTCTTCAGGCGAAGCAGGACGCGCAGAATCACGTAGTTTCGCCGTTTCTCAAAAACTGAGGTTCTGTAGGCAAATTCGCATTCGCTGTTTGAAAAGGACCGTACTCCCTCCCCGTCAAAAACCACCACTTCTTCAACCAGATCCCCAATGGAAGCGCCATGGGCTTCTGCATTGGTGACAAGAGCCCCTCCCAGGGTTCCGGGAATATAACTCAGGAACTCTAAGCCACCAAGCCCCAGCTTGGCTGCCTCTTCCCCTAATTCCCAAAGGGTATTCCCTGCTGAGGATCTGAAGATTGTGTCTTCCCCTTCGCTGAGGAAGCTGAGGCCCTTGAAGCGGGTTCCAAGATAAATCACAAGCCCATGGAATTCCTGGCTTCCAAAAAGGACATTAGATC
>CAYMDI010000126.1:0-3280 GCA_964389165.1 uncultured Eubacteriales bacterium
CAGGGATTTCCTGGAGGGCCTTTCTTCCAGTCTGGAGGCATCTGTCTGGGTCAGACAGGTCCATGGTACCCGGATTCTCCGTGCTTCCAAGGAGCATCAGGGCAGCGGAGCCTTCAGCTACAACGATGAGCTGGAGGCTTGTGACGGTATGATTACTGATGAGCCAGGGGTGATGCTGATGGCTGTGTTTGCCGACTGCACTCCCATTTTCCTGGCGGATCCTGTGACAGGAAGCGCAGGCATCCTTCATGCAGGCTGGAAAGGTACCGTAAGGGATATAGCGGGGGCAGGCGTCCTGGCCATGAAAGAAGCTTTCGGTTCCCGGCCGGAAGACCTGCTGGCTGTAATCGGCCCCCGTATCGGTGCAGCATGTTATGAGGTGGGATCAGAGGTCCTGAGAGAACTGGAGGACAGGGGACTGGCAGCAGTGGGGACGGGGGCCGATGGCCATTTGGATATGGGCGCTGTAAACAAAGCTTTGCTTGAGAGACAAGGTGTCTCAAAGATTGAAGTAAGCCCCTTGTGCACCTTCTGCGAGGAAACCCTGTTTTTCTCCCACAGGAGGGATAAAGGTGTGACCGGACGTATGGCCGGGGCTATTGGAATCCGCAAAGAGCATGGAAAAAGGAGGAAGCAGGTATGAGTCTGAAAGAAAATCTCCAGGCGGTCCGGGCTAAAATGGCCCAGGCAATGGCAGAAGCCGGAAGAGAGGATCAGGTCTTGCTTATTGGCGTGACAAAAACCTTTCCCCCGGCTGTGATCGAAGAGAGCATTGACTGTGAAATTTTTGATGTGGGGGAAAACAAAGCGCAAGAATTCACAGAAAAATATGATATAATTGGGGACAGAGTAAATTGGCATTTTATAGGCCATTTACAGAAAAACAAGGTGAAATACGTAGCTGGAAAGGTGAAGCTGATCCACTCTGTGGATTCTCTGGAATTGGCCAGGGAAATCGACAAAAGGGCCGCTCAGCGGGACAGGGTTCAGGATGTCCTGCTTGAGGTCAATATCTCTGGAGAGGAAAGCAAATTCGGCCTCTCTCCAGAGGCTATAGAAGACCTTCTCCTGGCTCTTGCTGAAATGGAACATATCCGGGTCCGGGGGCTGATGACCATGGCCCCTAATGTCCAGGATGAAGGGCAGGTCAGAAGGGTGTTCAGAGGGCTGCGGGAACTCCGGGACCGCCTGAAGGGGAAAGCCTACGGAATGGCATCCCTGGACTATCTGTCCATGGGAATGAGCCAGGATTACCATCTGGCAATTCTTGAAGGAGCCAATATCATCCGGGTAGGTTCTTCCCTTTATGGAAAACGTTAAGGAGGCAGAAAGATGATCGAAAGAATTAAAGGCTATTTTGTAAAAGAAGAAGAACTTCCAGAGGATGAATACGACGAGGACTATGAGGAAGAGGAAGAAGAGCCCTATATGGATGAGGAGGAAGAGGAAGGGGAAGAGGATCTGTCCAATTTTGATGAGATCTTCAGCGATCAGGTGAAAAAGAAACTCACAGTCGTCCTCCTGTCCCCCGATGGCTTTAACGATTCCATGAGGATTTCAGATGAGCTGAAAAAGCACAAAATGGTTATCGTCAATCTTGAAGATGTGGAATATGAGGATGCCAGGAAGATTCTGGATTTCGTAAGCGGCACAGTATATGCCTTAGGCGGTTCCATTAACAAAATCAGCGCTAAGATTTTCGCATTCTCTCCTGTTTTTGTCGAGGTTGTGAATACCATGCCGGTCCGCCGCAAGGAAAAAGGCATGGATGTTCCCCGCTTCGGGAAATAGGGGGAGCCATGAAAATCGGATTCCTGGGTGGCGGCAATATGGCAGAAGCCCTGATTGCCGGCATGGTCAGAGGGGATTTCAGTCCCCAGGATATTCTTGTGGCGGATATCAGCAAAGACCGTCTGGATTATCTGGAAGATGCTTATGGCCTTCACAGGGTGCAAACGCGGGAATTGCTTGAGCAAGCAGATGCAGTAATCCTGGCTGTGAAACCCCAGGTCCTGCCGCAAATCCTTTCAGAACTGGCTCAGGATATCTCTTCAAAGATCCTCCTGATCTCCATTGCAGCAGGGATTCCCTTAAAGGAACTGGAAGCACTGAGCGGAAGCAGCAGGGTCATCAGGGTCATGCCCAATACCCCAGCCTTGGTAGGGTATGGGGTTTCAGTCCTGTCTAAGTCTCCCTCTGGAACAGTGCAGGAGTCGGATGGGGCATTAGCCACGGAGATTTTTTCTGCTGTAGGGGATGCGCTGTGGCTGGAAGAGGAGCAGATGGATGCAGTAACGGCCCTGAGCGGAAGCGGACCTGCCTTCGTATACCGATTTGCAGATGCCATGGCCGAAAGCGGGGTTCTCATGGGCCTTCCCCGGGATTTATCCTCCCGGCTGGCCGCCGGGACCCTTCTTGGAGCTGCTATGATGATCCGCGAAAATCCCCAGACCCCAAGAGACCTTGAAAGCAAGGTCACTTCTCCAGGGGGGACTACCATTCATGGACTGGCTGCCATGGAAAAGAACAACTTCAGTAATAGCGTCAAGGAAGGAATCCTGGCTGCCTTTACGAGGGCCAGAGAACTTGGGAAAAACAGAAACAGGGAATAGGAGGCTGGAAGCAGATGCAGATTACACCGGAAATCATTGAGCATAAAGAGTTCAAGCATGTCCTTAAGGGATATGACAGAAAAGAAGTGGATATCTTCCTAGATGAGGTCATTGAAGAGCTGGAGGACCTGATGTCCAAGAATCAGAAGCTGAAGGAGGAGAAGGAAATCCTGCTGAACCAGCTTGCCCACTATAAGAAAAAGGAAAACGAGCTGAACGATACCCTGCTGAAAGCTCAGGAGTCTGCGGAAAAGCTTGTCGCCCGGGCCAAAGCCGACTATGAGGCGAAAATGGAAAAAGCCAACAGCATGCTGGCTTCTGCCAATATGGATAAGTATGAGCAGGGACGCAAACTTGAAGAAAAATACAACCTTCTGAAAATGAGATATCTGAAGTATAGAGATTCCATTAAGAATGATCTGCGGCGCCAGCTGGAGATCCTTGATCAGGATATTGTTGAATAATTCACGGACAGGAGAACGCAATGGAGTACGATAAGACCCTGAATCTTCCAAAAACAGACTTCCCTATGCGAGGGGGGCTTCCCAAAAAGGAACCTGAAATCCTGGCACAATGGGAGGAAATAGGCCTGTATGATCTGATTCAGGAAAAAAACGCAGGCAAGGAGAAGTTCATCCTTCATGATGGCCCTCCCTATGCCAATGGGG
>CAYMDI010000127.1:0-3040 GCA_964389165.1 uncultured Eubacteriales bacterium
GGGGGAGTTCCAGAAGGACTTCCCGGAAGTCTTCAGAGAAAAGCTTTTCCGGTGCCAGGTAGATGACCTTGTAGCGGAGCTCCCGGATTTCCTGAATCCGCTCCCGCATCTGCTTCGGGGTAAGATGGCTGTTCAGGGCGGTGCAGGGGATGCCTTTGGCCGTCAGGGCATCCACCTGGTCCTTCATCAGGGCTACAAGGGGGGACAGGACCAGGGTGATCCCTTGAAAAAAGACCGCAGGGAGCTGATAGCAAAGGGACTTCCCCGTTCCTGTGGGAAGGATCCCGATGACGTCCCTGCGGTCAAGAATCCCCCGGATAATGGCTTCCTGGGGTTCCCGGAAGGCCTTGTGGCCGAAAAAGGCAGACAAGGCCTGGTATAGTTCTTCAGACTCCGGCATCTTCCCTGCCGTCCTCTTCCTCTTCTCCCTCTTCCTCTTCTTCCTCCTCGTCCTTCTTTCCGGCCTTTATCAGACTTCTGAAGGCCCCCAGGAGAGCGGCGCCGAGTTCCCCATGGCTCCGGGTGATCCGGAAACAGTTGGCGATAGTGATAAGGGAGACCAGAAGGTCAATGCCAATGGCCAGGAGCATAAAGCCTGTACGGACTTCTGTAGTCAGAAGATAGAGGAGGAGCACTCCCTTGGCACTCAGGCTGATGAAGATGTTTTCGAGAATGATCCGATAGGTGCGCTTCCCCAGGGAAACCGCATCGGGAATCCGGGAGAGGTCCTCCTTGAGGATCACCACATCTGCAGCCTCCGTCACCCGGTCCAGGCGCCCATCCTTCAGGAAGGCCAGGCTCACATCCGAGGCAGCCATCACCACTCCGTCGCTGAGGGTATCTCCTACAAAGCCTACAGCTCTTCCCTTCTGGAGCTTTTTCTCTTTGCGGATACGGCTGACCTTCTCTTCCAGGTTCAGGTCTCCGTAGACATTGCTGACCTTCAGCGGGGCCAGGACCCCTTCTGCGCCGCTTTTCCCTTCCCCTGTGATGACGGCTACCTTCTGGATGCCCAGGGCTCTTAGCTTCTCGATCATCCGGCTGCCCTCTTCCTTCAGGGTTTCCTCCAGGGCGATTGCTCCCACATACTCCCCGTCCACCCCAACATGGACCTGGATGCCCTGGTAATCATTGGACGCATCAATGTTATGATCCAGAAGGAAGCTTTCCGTTCCGGCGATGATGGTCTTCCCGCCATAAACTGCGATAGCTCCCCGGCCTTTCTCCTCCCTGTATTTCTCCAGGGGCTCCTGGCTCAGGGCCAGCTTCCGGTGATTGCGGATAGCCTGGCCCATGGGATGTCTGGCTTTCAGCTCCCCGATGGCGCCATAGGTGAGGATATGCTCCTCCTTGTTGTTCTTGTAGGGGATGACCTCCTTCACCTGAAATTCCCCTGTGGTGAGGATTCCCGTCTTGGTGAAGAAGATGCTCCGCAGCCTTCCAAGGGCATCAATGGAAGCGATATCCTTGATGAGGATATCCAGCTTCTTAGCCCGGCTCAGGGCATAGTTATAGGCGATGGGAGTGGACAGGAGCATGGCCCATGGACTGGATACGGCCAGGAGGGTCAGCCCCTTATAGATGGACTGAGAGGGGTTGCTGCTGAAGAAGCTGGAAAGTAGGAGGATCAGAGCCAGCACGCCGATCAGACGGATGTACAGGCTGGCGATACGCTCGCTTGTCCGGGCGAAGCCCTTTTTGCTTTCCATGGCTTCTTCTGTTTTGGTGATAAGCTCCTTCAACATTCCTTCATTGTATGGCTTGAGGACCTGGAGCTTCAGGGGGCTGCTGAGGTTCACACCTCCGCTGATAACCTCCGTTCCGGGCCCTGCCTCGATTTCAAAACTCTCTTCGGAAACAGGGGACATATCTACAGCGGAACGCCCTTCCAGGACTTTGCTGAAAAGGGGGATCACCTCTCCGGGGCGCACCACAATCACATCCCCCTCCCGGATTTCCCGGATGGGGGTGGGAAGGACCACCTTGCCTTTGAGAAGGTAGACCTGGGTGGCTTCTTTGTGCAGGGTTTCAGAAACGTCCTTCCGGGCGGTCAGAGAGGCCTTCCAGCTGAGGAAGTCCGCAACCAGGTAGATGGAAAGGACCAGCATGGCTTCCAGATAATCCCGGATCAGGAAGGCCCCGATGACGGCCAGGAGGATCAGCATGGATTCATGAAGGCGTCGTTCCTCAAAGCCTGCGGTCCAGACCTTGCGCAGGAGGACCTTGCCGGAGAGGAGGAGCCCCCCCAGGAAGCCCAGCCACTGAAAGGAGGCAGGGAGGAAGAAGTAGGTCAGGAGGTAGAGGGCCAGTCCGGCTCCGAAAAGAGCCAGATTCCGGCGGTCCAGCTTGTCCTTCAGCTCCAGCATCTTCTCGGAAATCCGGATTGTCTCATCGTAGTTATGGAGGATGTCTGCAATATCCTGGCGCAGACGCTCCTCCTCCGTTCCGGGACGGCAGGTCACCTTGATCATCTGCTGGAAGCTCTGGTAAGAGGCCTTCTCCACATCCGGGAGGAGGCTGATATCCTCCATGGCCTTCCGGAGGATGTTGTCATTCTCAATATAGCTGATAAAATAGTTTTTCACCATGGAGCTCATCGCCTCTCATTTGATACTCTACATTATATCAAATGGGCCTGGGGTTATAAAGACTTCTCCTTTCAAATATGGTATAATGACCCCTACAGGAGGGTGATGCAGACTTGAAAAAGTATCTTTTGATCTACAACCGGAAATCCGGTTCTGACCATATCACCGAGCTGATTGCCGATCTCCTCCCCCTTTATCAGGCAGAGGGGATCCTTCTTGTGCCCTTCTGCCTGAATATGGGAAGCAAGCGGGATTTCCTCCCTCTCCTGGAGAAGGGGGAATTCAGCGGAGTCCTGATTTCCGGGGGAGATGGCTCCATCCGCTCTGTGATCAGCTTCCTGATCCGCAATGGGATCTTCCTGCCTATCGGCATCCTCCCTGCGGGTACCTGCAATGATCTGGCTAACAGCATGGGCCTGCCCCGGAACCTGATGGACGCGGCCCGGATCCCC
>CAYMDI010000128.1:0-2992 GCA_964389165.1 uncultured Eubacteriales bacterium
TTTCCGACGATAGCGCAGGTTTGGCTCTCTGGCCGCCTTTACTTCATCCAGACGTTTGAGATAGGTAGAGTGAGGCGCATTCTTCACCAGTTCAGGATCATTCTTGCACTCTTCCACGATAGCCCCGATAACATCTGCAAAATCATCCAGAGCCTGTTTCCCTTCTGTCTCAGTAGGCTCGATCATCATGGCTTCCTCCACAATCAGGGGGAAGTAGATGGTTGGTGGATGATATCCATAATCAATCAGCCGCTTGGCCAGGTCCAGGGTATGGACTCCTGTATCATGGATATTCTTGGGCGTGGCAATGAACTCATGCATGGAGAAACGATCAGGCGCTTCAACCTGGAGGTGCCTGCCTACCAGCTTCTTCAGATAGTTGGCATTAAGAACAGCGTACTCTGTGCTCTTCTTCAGGCCCTCGGCTCCCAATGCACGGATGTAGGTGTATGCCCGGACGATGACAGGGAAGTTGCCATAGAAGCTCTTCATCCGTCCGATGGAGTTAGGAATGTCATAGTTGAGGTAGTATTCATCCTCTTCCGGGCTGTACTCTACGGTAGGTACGGGAAGGAACTCAGCAAGGTGCTCCTTGACGCCTACAGGGCCTGAGCCAGGTCCCCCGCCGCCATGAGGGGTGGAAAAAGTCTTGTGCAGGTTGACGTGGACAACGTCAAAGCCCATGTCCCCGGGGCGTGTAATCCCCATAATGGCATTGGTGTTGGCACCATCATAGTAGAGAAGCCCTCCGGCATTGTGGACGATTGCAGCGATTTCTTTAATGTTGCGCTCAAAAAGGCCAAGGGTGCTGGGGTTTGTCAGCATAAGGCCGGCAGTATCCTCACCTACTACAGCCTTCAGGGCCTCCAGATCGATATCCCCTTCTGCACTGGATTTGATCTCCACAGCCTGGTAGCCAGCCATGGAGGCCGTCGCAGGGTTGGTCCCATGAGCAGCGTCAGGAACGATGATCTTGGTCCTTTTGGTATCTCCCCGCTTATCATGATAGGCCTTGATGATTTTGATTCCTGTAAGCTCTCCGTGAGCCCCGGCAGCAGGCTGCAGGGTCACCCGGTCCATACCCAGGATTTCGCCAAGGCTCAGCTGGAGCTCATACATAAGCTGCAGAGCGCCCTGAACTGTCTCGATTGGCTGATAAGGATGGAGCCAGGAGAAGCCAGGAAGGCGGGCTGTATTTTCATTGAGTTTGGGGTTGTACTTCATGGTGCAGGAACCCAGGGGGTAAAACCCGGTATCCACACCGAAGTTTTTCGTGGAGAGGTGGGTGAAGTGACGGACTACATCAATCTCACTCACTTCCGGGAGATCAGCCTCAACCTTACGGATCAGCCTGGCAGGCAGGACAGAGGCTTTATCAACCTTAGGGACTTCCAGGGTAGGAAGGAAATATGCTTTGTGCCCAGGTCTGCTCTTGTCG
Organism: uncultured Eubacteriales bacterium; assembly: GCA_964389165.1. Lineage (GTDB taxonomy): Bacteria > Bacillota > TC1 > TC1 > TC1 > CAYMDI01. Next base: position 1,439 of record CAYMDI010000128.1, read on the forward strand.
AAAATCAAGGGCTCTGTCTGGCTAAATAAATCTTTGCTCATTGATGATCACCTCCATCAGTCTTGCCAGTGTGTCGATTTCATCTTTGGAGCGCAGCTCGCTGACAAAGAAGAGGCCCACATTGGACAGATTCTTATCGAAGCGGCCCATATCTACGGGACCGAGAATATCATGCTTCAGAAGATGCTTCTGAAGGACTCTGGCCGGGATGGGGAGCTTCAGGGCAAATTCGCTGTAGAAAGGCTGGTCATAAAGCATTTCTACCCCATCGATCTTCGTCAGAAGATCAGCAGCATAATGGGCATTTGTCAGGGTGTTCTCAGCCATTTCCTTCAGCCCGTATTTGCCAAGGGTGGAAAGGGTGATATTGTTGGCCAAGGCATACAGTGCCTGGTTGGAGCAGATGTTGGAGGAGGCCTTTTCCCGGCGGATATGCTGTTCCCGGGCCTGGAGGGTCAGTACGAAGGCGCGCTTGCCTTCCAGGTCTGTTGTGATTCCGGCAATCCTTCCGGGTATTTTCCGGGCCAGCTTCTCTGTGCAGGCCAGAAGGCCGATGCTGGGTCCGCTAAAGCCAAGAGGTCCGGCAAAGGGCATGCCATCGCCTACGACGATGTCGGCTCCCAGATGTCCGGGGGCTTCCAGGACGCCCATGGAGGAAAGGTCCCCTACCACAACGATGAGAAGGGCTTTCCGGGCATGAGCAGCTTCCGCGATCTTTTCGATATCTTCAATGCAGCCGTAGAAGTTCGGGTACATTACAACATAGGCAGCCGTCTCTTCCGTTGCAGCGGCTTCATATGCATCCACGGGTGTGATTCCGTTTTTCAGGTCTGCATATTTCACCCGGAAGCCCATGCCGTTTGCATAGGTTTCCACTGTTTCGATGTATTCCTTGTGCACCCCTCTGGACAGGATGATTTCAGGTTTCTTCTTGTCGCAGGCCATGATCATAGCCTCAGCAAGGCCGCTGGCCCCGTCATAGACAGAGGCATTGGAAATGTCCATCCCGAAAAGCTCGCAGACCAGGGTCTGGAATTCATAGATGTTCTGAAGAGTTCCCTGGCTGATTTCAGGCTGATAGGGGGTATATGCTGTGTAGAACTCAGAACGGGACAGGAGATGGTCTACCAGGGTAGGCACATAGTGGTTATATGCCCCAGCCCCCATGTAGCTCACCAGCTGGTTGGTATCGATGTTCTTCGAAGCAAGTTTGATCAGGGCCTTTCTGGTCTCATACTCGGAAAGCCCTTTGGGAAGTTTCAGCTCTTCCTTGAGCCTCAGGTCCTGGGGAATGTCTTTGAACAGCTCTTCAATAGAACTGACGCCGATTTCCTGGAGCATCGCTTCCTTTTCTTGTTCTGTTACAGGAATGTAATTCATAGGATCGCCACCTTTCTCATCATGTCTGTATCTATTATGCTCTCTTAGCTTCTTTTGTAGAAGGGGGTCTTGACGATTTTCGCTTCTACGTCCTTGCCGCGGATTTCCACATGCACTGTATCATCTACTTTGTAATCTACAGGAACGATAGCCAGTCCCAGATTCTTGCCCAGG
>CAYMDI010000129.1:0-2921 GCA_964389165.1 uncultured Eubacteriales bacterium
GATGCTGAAGGCTATGCTGGAACCAGAATCCAAGGCATGAAAAAACAGCCCGAAGGCTGTTTTTTTGTGTGGCAGGGGAGACAGGAATCGAACCCGCAACCAATGGTTTTGGAGACCACTACTCTACCAGTTGAGCTACTCCCCTACGCAAGTCACATGAATCATTATATCCATATATGCCCTGCTCGTCAAGGCTGTTGGGTAACTGGAGGAAAGAAGATGGAAGATCGATATCTGGTAATCTATGCAGGAGGGACCATCGGCATGGCCGGTAAAGTACTGGCTGCCCATGATTCTGCTGCCATTGAGGCGGCTGTGAAGGAATTGCCGAAGCATGCAGACCTTATCCGCCTTCCCGAGGTGTATGACTCAAGCGCACTGGATGCAGAACGGATCAGGGCGCTGATGGATACCCTGGAAATGTATCACAAGGATTATCAGGGCTTTTTGATCCTTTTCGGCACAGACACGATGGCCTATCTCCATAGCATTCTCAAATGGTCCATTTCAGCCTTGCACAAACCCATCGCGATCACTGGATCTGTGAAGTTTCCAGAAGAGGATCCCACGGAGGGCCAAGAGAATATCCGCCAGTCCCTGGCCTTTCTCAGAAAGAAGAGAGGCCAGGGAGAAGTCGCCATTGTCATGGGAGGAAGGGCTCTTATCAATGGTTCCATGAAATTTGATACTGGGGCTTCTCTACCCTATCTTGAGAGCCAGGAATCTGTACTTGAAGCCTTGCGACAGGCAAGAGAAAGGGAGGGGCATTGGCAGAACCCTGTCTTCAGGAAGGTACGGGATATGCAGATAGAGGTCCTTTACTGTCAGCCTTTTATGAAGCTTTCCCAGGAACCCATAGGTGATGGGCTGATCCTCTGTGTCTATGGACAGGGGACCCTGCCTCCCCTGAAAGCGCTGAGAACCAGGGCAGAAGCCTATTGCAATTCAGGCCGGCCTGTAATCATCCTGTCCCAATGTCCGCGGAATCAGCTGGACATGCGCCGCTATGCCGGGGGATCCCTGCTGGATGGCCTGGATATTCCAGCCTATTCCGGCTCATTTCTGGAGGAGGGTCTGGCCTATATGCTAAGCCAGACAGGATTTCAGGAATTAATTGACTGAAATAGTTGTATTTGTATCTCCCCTTGTTATAATAATAGTGTAGAAAATTTCCATGAAGGAGGAAAACGATGAAAGCTTTTGTAGACAGAGATACCTGTATCGGCTGTGAAAACTGTGTAGGGGATGCCCCTGAGGTTTTTGAAATGGTTGACGGCCTGGCTATGGCCAAAGACATGGAGCTTGACGGGGATGCTCTTGCTAATGCAGAGACTGCCAAAGACGGCTGCCCTGTTGAAGCGATTTCTATCAGCTAACTGAAGTTTCCCGAAAAAAGATGCAGTGTGCTGCATCTTTTTTATTGCATAAATATACTGATAATATTAAAATGTAGGAAAGTATGAATAAGGGAGAAAGCCATTGATCGCACTGACATACAATCGGGACAAGGAAGGCGCCAAGGAGCTGTTCCAGAAAATCCTGGGATGGTATAAAACCCGGGGCGTGGAAGTTCTGACACAGACGGAGCAGCTTTCCGGGAAGGAAGACTTCCTCATGGTGCTTGGTGGCGATGGGACCATTCTGGCCAGCGCAAAGGAGCAGATCGAAAGCAAGGTGCCGATTCTTGGGGTGAACTTAGGACGCCTGGGCTTTCTTACCTCTTTGGAGGAGGATAGCCTTGAAACTTATCTGGAACGCAGTCTTGATAAGGATTCCTGGTCAGTAGAAGAACGTCTGATGCTTCAGGTCCGTGTCTTTCGGGAAGGGCTGGAAGTCTATCAGGACCATGCGCTGAATGATGTCGTCCTGTCCAGAAACCAGCTTGCGGGAATGCTTGGCTTCCAGCTGGAGGTCTCCGGGGTGAAGGTTGACGAGTTCTTTGCAGATGGCTTTATCGTAGCTACGCCTACTGGATCCACAGCATATAGCCTTTCCGCCGGAGGTCCGATTCTGACCCCTCGGATGGAGGTCATTGTGCTTACCCCTATCTGCGCGCACACCCTCTATGCAAGACCCATGGTCATTGATGGGGGAGAGGAAGTCTGTATCAGGCTATCCCTGGGAAGCCGCAGGGACCTTCTGACATTGGATGGACAGAACCCCCTTACGATTACAGGGGATACTGAAATCCATATTTCCAGTTATGGAAAGAAAGCCAGAACCGTCCGTTTCCACGATCGTCCCTTTTTCCAGGTCCTGGGTGAGAAAATTGGCAAACGCAAATAGCCTGGATCTGAAAAACGCCATTACCTTCGTGCATACGGTATTTCGCTCCACCCTTCCTGAAGGCCCTGAGGCTTTGGTTGATGCAACCTGTGGCAGAGGCTTTGATACAATCTTCCTGCAGAACCTTGGGGATGTGGTTGCCATGGATATCCAGAAGCCAGCCTTAGAGGAGACTGGAAAGCGCCTTCTCCCGGGAAAGGCCTGTACGTTGGTATTAGACAGTCATGAAAACATGGCAGATCATGTTCAGGCGGCCCGGGGAATTCTCTTCAATCTGGGATATCTTCCCGGAGGAGATAAAAGCATCACAACCCAAGCCGGGAGTACCATAAAGGGAATTCAGGCGGGCTTGTCCCTCCTTGTGCCTGGCGGTCTTATGGGTATCATCGTTTACCCGGGCCATCCAGCGGGAATGGAAGAAGAGGAAGCGCTCCGGAATTATTTAAGAGGCTTGTCTCAGAAGGAATATCATGTGATGGTCAGCGAATATCCAAATCGGGTGAATCACAGCCCTTATCCAGTGCTGATTCAGAAAATATCCCAAGAAAGGATCCTGAAATGAAAAAAAACCAGCGACATCAGCTGATTCTGAATATTATTCAGAATCAAAAGATAGCCACCCAAGAGGAACTGGT
>CAYMDI010000130.1:0-2880 GCA_964389165.1 uncultured Eubacteriales bacterium
GGGGCTATGTCCTCCGGGAAAAGAAGACCCTGTTTCCCACAGAGCTGGGAAGAGGTGTGATTGAAATGCTCTACCCCTATTTCTCGGAGCTCATCAATGTGAAATTCACCTCCAAGATGGAGGATGATCTGGATCTGGTGGCTGAAGGCAAAAGGAAGTGGAAGGATGTATTATGCGAATTTCACAACCCCTTTAAAGAGCTTCTTGAAACAGCAATCACAGAGGTTGAGAAGCTGCCCTCCCCGGTCCAGGATGTAGTCACGGATGAAATCTGCGAGAAATGCGGCAGGAATATGGTGGTGAAGACCGGACGCTATGGCAAGTTCCTTGCCTGTCCTGGCTTCCCTGAATGCCGGAACATCAGGAATATTGTTGAAAAAACAGGAGTCCCCTGTCCGAAGTGCGGAGGGGATCTGATCATCAAGAAAAGCAAAAGCAGACGGATCTTCTATGGCTGCAGCAATTACCCCGATTGCGAGGTCTCCTTCTGGAATCTCCCCACAGGAGAGGCTTGCCCTGAGTGTGGAGAGATGCTGTTGGATAAAGGGAAGATCATTGCCTGCTCAGCCTGTAAATATACCAGGCGGAAACAGGCAGAGGATGGTGAAAACTGATGAAGGTAACCATAGCCGGTGCAGGCCTGGCGGGCTGTGAGGCTGCCTGGCAGCTGGCCCAACGTGGAATACAAGTACACCTCTATGAACGGAAGAAGAAAATCAGGACGGAAGCCCAGGACAGCGATCTCATGGGAGAGCTGGTCTGCAGCAATTCCTTCCGGGGTAGAGCCCTGACCCAGGGCGTGGGCCTTCTGAAGGAGGAACTGCTGCAGATGGACAGCCTCTTCATGAAGGCTGCCCTGTCCACGGAGGTTCCTGCAGGGGGGGCCTTGGCAGTAGACCGCCAGGCCTTCTCCGGCTATCTGGATCAGGCCATGCGCAGCCATCCCCTTATCCAGGTAATGGATGAGGAACTGACGGACTTCCCGGCAGAGGGGTTGCTGATCATCGCCACAGGACCTCTGAGCGATGGCCCCCTGCTGGCTAAGGTCCGGAATCTCGCAGGGGAAGCCTTCTGCTATTTCTTTGATGGTTCAGCCCCCATTGTTGCAGGAGATTCCCTGGATTACAGCAAGCTGTACTTTGCCACCCGCTATGGGAAAGGGAATCCGCAGGACTATCTCAATGCCCCCCTCAGCGAGGAAGCCTATGGCAGGCTTTATAAAGCTCTTCTGGAGGGCCGGCGGAATATCCCCCATCTGGAAGGTGAGAAAGAGAAATACTTTGAAGGCTGCATGCCAGTAGAAGAAATGGCCCGCAGGGGGGAAAAGACCCTTCTTTTCGGACCGCTGAAACCTGTAGGGCTGGAGGATGCTCAGGGCCGAAGGGCCTTTGGGGTCGTTCAGCTTCGCAGGGAGAACAAGGAGGGCACCATGTATAACCTTGTGGGCTTTCAGACAGGACTGTCCTTTCCTAGCCAGAAAGAGATCATCCACCTGATTCCCGGTCTTGAAGAAGCGGAAATCCTCCGCTATGGGGTGGTTCACAGGAATACCTACCTGGACAGCCCCAGGCTCCTTCATCCCACAGGGGCTTTCCGCAAAGCGCCGGATATTTTTGTTGCAGGACAGTTTTCCGGGGTGGAAGGCTATGTGGAAAGCGCAGCCAGCGGCTTGGCTGTAGGGCTGGCTGTCTGGAGCCGTCTGGAAAGAAGCCAGGAGCTGGCCTTCCCTGAGGAGACCATGATCGGGGCCCTGATGGCCTACATTTCTAAAGAAGAAGGGGACAGGAGGCTGGAGCCGATGAATGCCAATTTCGGCCTGCTCCCTCCCTTAAAGGAGGAAATCCGGGACAAGCGCCTGAAAAAAGAGGCTCTGGCCGCCAGGGCCCTTGCTGTCCTGAGGGAATTCCAGGAGGGGTTATGACGTACCAGGAACTGTCAGGGCGCTTTTTACAGCACCTGCAAGGAGAAAGGCGCTATTCCCCCCATACCATAGAAGCCTATACCAGAGACCTGGCTCTTTTCAGGGACTTTCTGAGTGAGCGTGATCCCTCTTTCCAGCAGATCCTGGATGAGAGAGGGCTTCTTATCGATCTGGATGGAGACCTGGGGGAAGTGAGCAGGGAAACATTGCGCCTTTACCTTTCCTTCCTGAACAGGAACCGCTATGCCAAACGGACAATAGCCCGGAATATGGCTGCACTCCGTTCCTTTTACCGCTGGCTGAACAAGGAGGAGCTGCTGGAAAAGAATCCCATGCTCCACCTGACATCTCCGAAAATCGGGAAAAGCCTGCCGAAATTCCTCTACGAGTACCAGCTGGAAGCCCTTCTGGCCGCGCCGGATCTGAATACCCCCATAGGCCTCAGAGACAGGGCGATCCTTGAGATCCTCTATGGTTCGGGACTGCGGATCAGCGAACTGGTCAGTCTGAAGCCAGGGGATGTAGACCTGAATCTGGGAACCATCCGGGTTCTGGGTAAAGGAAGCAAGGAACGAATTGTCCCTCTTGGTTCCTATGGGCTCCGCAGCCTCCGGGCTTATCTGGAGAAGGGCTATGCCAGCTTTGCCGGGGAGGGGGGTTATCTGTTCTACGGAATACGGGGAGGCCGGATTCATGACAGGACCCTGCGGAAGATGCTGGATGGTTATGTGAATCAGGTTTCAGATACGCTGAAGATTTCTCCCCATACCCTGCGTCATAGCTTTGCCACCCACCTTCTGGAAGGAGGGGCGGATCTGAGGATTGTCCAGAGCTTTCTGGGTCATGAAAGCCTTTCAACAACCCAGATTTATACCCATGTCACCAGGGGAAGGCTGAAGGAAGTCTATGAAAAGGCTCATCCCCGGGCGAAAAAGAAGGAAGATGCTTGCAATGAAGAG
>CAYMDI010000131.1:0-2783 GCA_964389165.1 uncultured Eubacteriales bacterium
CAAAGACCATAGCCTGAATGCCATAAAAACAAAAGAAAAGAACCCTCCTGAGAAGGTTCTTTTCTTTCGATGACATGCTTACATCCGTTCCCGGACCTGAGCCACAGATCTGCTTCTGGAATCTGCTGCGGTTTTAATGAGATCCGCCATTTTCTCTCTGGCTTTGCTTACATAATTCTGATCCTTAATGCCTCCCAGGTTGATTTCCGCACTGAGAAGAGCCCCATGCATGGCAGCCTCCGCAATATATGCCCCTACCCCTACATCGCTGATCGCCCCCTTATTTCCATAAGGTGCCAGACCCTCAGCGAGCAGGACCGCTTCCACACAGGTTTCTGCAATAGCCATAGGCACATCCGTTGCCGTGATGCTGGCAGCTTCCATCGCTGCAGACCGGGCAGCCTTTTCCTCATCGCTGTCCTTAGGCATCTTGATAGCGGCCATGAATTTGTCGAATACCTTCATGTCCTCATAGCAGAGGTTTTCCAGCCGTTCCATGATATCCTGGGATTTTGCCAGGAGGACATCCAGCTGTTCTTGGTACTGTGCATACTTTTCCTTGCCCGTGGTGAGATTGGCTACCATGGATACCATGGCATTGCCCAGGCAGCCCACCATAGCGGATACATTCCCACCCCCGGGAGTGGGGGAAGAGGATGCAGCCTCTTTCAGAATATGGCTGTAGGAATTCTCAAAATATCTGCTCATGAAAGCCTCCTTACAGTCCCAGCTGGATCTTCAGGCCTTTGAGCAGGTTCTTGAAGATAATGGCTGTAGTCAGGCTTCCGACGCCGCCAGGTACTGGAGAAATGAGGCTGGCTACTTCCTTCACTTCATCAAAGTCCACATCGCCGCAATAGCCTCCTTCAATCTCATTGATTCCGGCATCGACGACAACCGCACCAGGTTTGATCATATCTTTGGTGATCATTTTCGGACGGCCTACTGCAGCGATGACAATATCTCCCTGCTTCACGTAAGAGGCCAGGTCCGTCGTACGGCTATGGCAGATGGTAATGGTGGGGTTGTGCTTCAGAAGGAGGAAGACGAGGGGTTTGCCCACGGTCTCTCCACGGCCAACGATGACTGCGTGCTTGCCTTTAAGCTCCACGCCGCTTCTCAGCATCAGTTCGATGCAGCTCTGAGGGGTAGCCGGGAAGAGCCCGGGTCCATCGCTGAGGATATATCCTCTGTTTTTGGGATGGATTCCATCAACATCCTTTTCAGGAAGAACGGATTCCATGACCTTCTCCTTGCTGATATGGCCAGGGAGAGGAAGCTCGATCATGACCCCATGAATGGAGGCATCCTTATTCAGCCGGTCTACCAGGGCCAGAAGGTCCTCTTCTTTGGTGCTGCCAGGCAGGTTATGGAACTCGAATCCGATTCCTACATTGGCGGCAGCCTTCTCTTTGCTCTGGGCATAGAAGATGCTGGCTGGGTCATCCCCACACAGGATGACAGCCATTTTAGGGCTGATTCCCTTCTCCTTCAGGGCGGCGACTTCCGCCTTGACTTCTTCTCTGATTTCTTTGGCAATCACCTTGCCATCTAACAGGTTTGCAGACATTTCTTTTCCTCCTTGCATATGGTATGTATATTGCTGTTCCTTTGTAACCTAATCCTGAGCCAGGTAATTATGAATCGCCTTGGCTGTCTTCTTCCCGGCCCCCATGGCTAGGATCACTGTTGCCGCACCGGTTACGATATCCCCGCCGGCAAAGACACCAGGTATGGAGGTCCGTCCATCCTCATCTGCCTCGATATTCCCCCGTTTATTCAGGTGCAGGCCTGGGGTCCTTTCAAGAAGCAGAGGGTTGGGACCCTGTCCGATTGCCATGATCACCATGTCCATGGGCATATTGAATTCTGAGTCTTCGATGGCTACAGGTTTCCTGCGGCCTCCCTCATCCGGTTCCCCCAGTTCGAAGCGGCTGCAGCGCAGGGCTGTAACATGGCCTTCTTCGTCCCCAATGATTTCCACAGGGCTGGTGAGAAGCTGCAGGCGGACCCCTTCTTCTTCAGCATGTTCCAGCTCTTCCAGCCTGGCCGGTACTTCCTCTCTGGATCGGCGATAGACTATATATACCTCTTCCGCTCCCAGCCTTTTTGCAGTCCTGGCAGCATCCATGGCGACGTTTCCTGCTCCGATAACGGCAACCCGTTTCCCTACATAGACGGGGGTGTCATATTCGGGGAAGCGGTAGGCCTTCATGAGATTCACCCGGGTGAGAAATTCATTAGCGGAATAGACTTCGTTATAGTTTTCCCCGGGAATTCCAAGGAAATATGGCAGGCCGGCTCCTGTAGCGATGAAAACGGCATCGAAGCCCTTTTCTTTCATCAGCGTCTGAACGGTATTGACCCGTCCGGCTACGCTGTTCAGTTCGATATGCACTCCAAGCTTGCGGATGTTCTCGATCTCATTATCCACAATCTCCTTGGGCAGCCTGAATTCGGGAATTCCATACATCAGGACCCCGCCCAGGGTATGAAGAGCTTCGAAAATCGTCACTTCATGGCCCCATTTAGCCAGGTCGTAGGCACAGGCCAGTCCTGCCGGCCCCCCTCCGATTACAGCTACTTTCTTGCCTGTGGGAGCCTCCTTCTGCAGGACCTCTTCCTTCCCGGAAAGCCGGAAGGTATCCGCTACAAAGCGCTCCAGACGGCCAATGCCCACAGGGGCGCCCTTGGGATTCAGAATGCAGCCACCCTCGCACTGGCTTTCCTGAGGGCAGACACGCCCGCATACTGCAGGAAGGAGGCTGAACTCCTTTAATGTG
>CAYMDI010000132.1:0-2620 GCA_964389165.1 uncultured Eubacteriales bacterium
TGAGCCTCATGCATATGATGGAGATGCTCCTCCTGTGGCGGATGAACGCCACCCTGGAGGGGCCTCTTCTCTGGGCCATATCCCTGGGAACCGGGGCCCTGGCCTTCGGCGTCCTTCTGGCAGAGGGGGCCTGGGGGGAGATAGCCCTGGTCCTCCATCACAGCCTCCTGATCCTGGCCCTCTTCTTCCTCCTGGAAGGGATCTTCCGGTACAACAAGCGCCCGGCCTCCCGGCTGCGGCTGCGGATCTTCTTCCTGACCTATTTCGGCCTGATGGCAGCGCTGCTAGCCTCTTTGGAAATGGAGGTCCTGCGACACCTCATCACAGATTTCACTATCGTGGCGGTACTGCTCCTGGGGGGGCTCTGCCTTCTGCGAAGCCCCAAGGGAACAGACCGCCTGGTCCACCTGATTCCGGCTCTGGCCTTCTTCCTTTACGGCAGCCTTTTCCTGGCAAGGGGCTTGGGCATCCTCTGGGGGGTCTTTGCCGGGGAGGATTTCCAGAACATCAGTGCTTCCATCATCCTGGCCGGAATCCCTTGGCTCTCCGCCTGGGCCCTGGGCCTGGGCCTGGCTTATATCTATCGCATTCAGGAACGGCTGGTCCAATCTGCCACCCGGGACCAGCTGACAGGCCTGTACAACCGCCGCTCCCTGGACAAACTGGGGAAGGCTTTGGATGGGGAGGATACCTTCACCATCCTCATGGCGGACATCAACGGCTTCAAGGCTGTAAATGATACATACGGCCATGGTGTGGGGGACCAGGTCCTCCAGCTCACCGCCCAGACTCTCCGGAAGGAGATCCGGGAGGGGGATATGGCCATCCGCTTGGGGGGGGATGAGTTCATCCTCTTCCTGCGCCAGGGACTGGGAGCTCCTGATGAAAGCCTCCTGGAGCGAATCCGGGCTATTGTGGAGGCCCCCAGGGAAATGGGAAACTATATGGTGCATCTGCGGATCAGCCTGGGTGCTGCTACCTTCCCGGAAGAGGGGAGAACCCTGGATGAGCTCCTGAAGCTCTCGGATAAGCGGATGTATCTGGAAAAGAACAGCCGCCTGGAAAAGACAGAATTAGTGAAAAAGGCCTCATAGGGGGCCTTTTCTTCTTGTCAGGGTGAGGGTTTTCAGATATACTGGGGAATAATGAAGCAGGGGGCAAGGCTTTATCCTTTTGGGAACCCCTGCTGATCATGGCCCGCTGAGGCCAGGCTCCGGGGGGAGAGAACATGAGGAACAGGATGGCCAGGAAGCAGAGAAGACAGGTGGATTGGAAAGATCTGACCCTGTTCTTCAGCTGCCTCCTTTTTTTCACCCTTTTCGGCCTCCTTCTTTATAGGAATATCCGGAGCCTGGAGGAGGAGCAGCTGGCTCACAGCGCCAGGAACCTGGCTGTGGCTGCCGCCAGGATTCTGGAGGAGGACGGAGAAGGCTATGCCAGCCTGAGCCGGGCCCTGCCGGGAAGCCTTACCCCGGAGAAGGAGGGGGAGCTGGCAAGGCTTCAGGAAATCTTCCGGGAACTGAAGAAAGAATCCCAGGCAACTTTCCTGTATACCCTGAAAGAGACCCCTGAGGGGGCAATATATATCCTGGATGGGGAAGATTCCGGAGAAATGAGCTACTCCCCTCCCGGCACGCCGGAGGTTCTGGGAGAGAGGGAGAAGAAAACCTTTGAAGAGGGGGTCCCCGTGACAGCCGGACTGCAGGAGGTCCCAGGCTGGGGGGAGCTCCTCAGCGCCTTTGCCCCCATCCACGGGGAGGAGGGAGAAGTCCTGGGGATTGTAGGGGCGGACTACTCCGACGAGTATCTCAGCAGCCTCCTCTCCTCCATCCGCCTGAAGCTGGGGCTTATGGTGGCCCTCCTGACACTTCTCAGCTTCCTCCTCCTCCGCCATCACCGCCAGGCCAGGGAAGAGGCCCTGCACCTGGATTACCTCACAGGAATCCACAGCAGGCGCTATCATGAGAAAAAGCTCCGGACCCTGGTCCAGAAAGCCCGTAAGAAATTAAAGCCCCTGTGCCTCCTGGTCATCGATGTAGACCATTTCAAAGAAATCAATGACACCAAGGGACACAGCATCGGGGACTTTGTGCTCACAATAGTAGCCCGGCGCCTGGCCCGGTTCACCCGGGAGGGGGACAGCTGCTCACGGACAGGAGGGGACGAATTCGCAGTCCTCCTTTTCGATACACCCCTGGCCCAGGGCCAGGCTGTGGCAGAGCAGATCCTGGCCCGCCTTTATGGAAGCACCCCAGAGACGGAAGACCAGACCCTGAAGGTCCTGGGGGTCACCCTTTCCATCGGGGTGACGGAACTGGTCCCGGGGATGACCCCGGAAGATCTGGCCCTTCTGGGAGACCAGGCCCTCTACCGGGCCAAGAAGAATGGCAGGAATCAGGTGTCAGCCCTGACCTGGAGAGGAGCATCCCAATGAACCGCACCCCGGAGCAATATTATACCCTCCTGGCTGAAGAAGCCAGAGATCTCCTCTTCATTTTGGATATGAAGGAAGGCGCTTTCCTCTACGGCAATAAGGCCTTCCAGGAGTTCCTCCTGGAAGTCCCCAAGGAAACCCTGAAACTCCGTCTCCTGGCCCTGGAGGAGCCTTTCCCCGATCTGA
>CAYMDI010000133.1:0-2559 GCA_964389165.1 uncultured Eubacteriales bacterium
CTGAATGCCGTAACGGACGGCATTCCTAAAATCAAGGAAGTGCTGGCGGAAGCCAAGGAGGAGCTGAAACTCTATGGCCGCCCTACTGTACTGTTCATTGATGAGATCCACCGTTTCAATAAGACCCAGCAGGATGCATTGCTTCCTTCCCTGGAAAGCGGACTGATCACATTGATCGGAGCCACCACAGAGAACCCTTTTGTGGAGCTTAATCGTGCCTTGGTCTCAAGAGTCCTCTTATTCAGACTTAATGCCATTTCTGATCAGGACATTCTGACCATCCTGAATCGGACAATTGAAGATACAAAGGACGGCCTGGGCCATCTGAAGCTCTCCTTCCAGAAAAAGGATGAAATCCTATCCTATCTGATCCAGATTTCAGGGGGTGACTTGAGAAAGTCCCTGAATGCCTTGGAGCAGCTTGTGAATATCAGCCCCATGGCTGGTGATGGCTCCATCACCCTCACCCTGGAAACAGCTGAATCCCTGATTATGGAAAAATCCCTGGATTATGATAAAAAGGGAGATAATCACTACGAAGTGATTTCAGCCTTCATCAAAAGCATCCGGGGGTCTGATCCTGATGCAGCCCTCCACTACCTGGCGAGGATGCTTGAAAGCGGAGAAGACCCTATGTTTGTTGCAAGAAGGCTGATTATTCTGGCAGCAGAAGATATCGGCCTTGCAGATCCCCAGGCCCTCTCATTAGCCGTAAGCTGCGCCCAGGCCATACAGCTCATCGGAATGCCGGAAGGGAGGATTCCCCTGTCTGAGGCAGCCATCTACCTGGCCAAGGCCCCAAAAAGCAACAGCGCCTATCTGGCCATTGCCAAGGCGGCAGAAGATGTCCGCAAAAAAGACTGCGGCAGGGTGCCTGCCCACCTGGCTGATCCTGCAAAAGGCTATCGTTACCCCCATGACTATCCTGATGAAGATTATGTGATTTCCCAGGATTATCTGCCTGAGCAGATCAGAGATGCCCGTTATTATGAAGAAAAGAAATTCGATGCCAGGCAGGGAGCTGGGCGTAGAAGGGGAGAAGGAGAGAAGCCATGATACTTACTACCTGGAATGTGAATGGATTGCGGGCAGCATTAGGGAAGGGGTTCATTGAGTTTGCTCAAGAGAACAATCCGGATGTGCTGGCCCTTCAGGAAACAAAAATGATTCAGGGGCAGGCTGAAGTAGACCTTCCTGAATACCAGGAATACTGGAATAGCGCAGAGAAAAAAGGCTACAGCGGAACGGCAGTCTTCACAAAAATGAATCCTGTTTCAGTAACCTATGGCCTGGGTATTCCGGAACATGATCAGGAAGGCCGGGTTATCACCCTGGAATTCGAAAAATTCTATTTCGTCAACGTCTATACCCCGAATTCCAAAGAAAAACTTGCACGCCTTGATTACCGAATGATCTGGGAGGATGCCTTCCGGGAGTATCTGATGGAACTGGACCGGAGGAAGCCTGTCATTATCTGTGGGGATCTTAATGTAGCCCATCAGGAAATCGACCTGAAGAACCCATCCTCCAACAGGAAGAACGCAGGCTTCAGCGATGAGGAGCGAGGCAAGTTCAGCATCCTTCTTGAGGCAGGTTTCACCGATGCCTTCAGAAAGCTTTATCCTAAGGATATCGGACGTTATACTTGGTGGTCTTATCGTTTTAATGCACGAGCTAATAACGCAGGGTGGAGAATTGATTATTTTCTGGTCTCAGACAGAATCGCAGACCAGATCAGAGAGGTCACGATCCATGACCAGGTCTTCGGAAGCGACCATTGTCCTGTGACACTGGATATCGGAATATGAATGACTAACATATATTAGTTTACATAATATATATTATCGGTATTTAGTGATATATTAACAGACTATCTCTTTGCATAATCTTCCTGTATAGCAAGCCTGGCGCCCAAGAGATCATCCTCATCATATTCCCGGCGCTGCCCTGCTTCCAGAATGCCCATAAGATTCCCATAAGATAGTGGCGGCATGATTTCAAAGCCACAGATCTCTGCAAGTGCAAAAGATCTCCACCTATAGAGATGCCCAGTATCCCGATGTCTGTATATCCCATCTCTGAACTCCTGAAAGTACGAGCTCCAGTCCCGTCCGTCCCGATTCAGATAGTAGCAGCGCAGTCTCACAGCATAGACTCCCTTCAATAATCCCCTTCTAACGGAAAAAGAACAATGGCCTTAACAGCCCACTGCTCTTTTCCCATTTATCAAGAGGTACGTAGAGATCGCAAATATATATGTCTGTATTCAATTTATCATATCCCTTCCTATTTGTAAACATGATTTACCAATCTTTCTGAAATGGAGGCTGCCTATTGCTGAAATTGCTTTTGCCTGCCCTGAGATGGCTGGCAACCCTGCTCATTCTCTTTTCCTTCCTGTTTCTGGGTAATCAGCTGAACCGCATAGTATTCTTCATCCCAGGACCGATTCTTGGGATGCTCCTGTTCCTATTGGCCCTCCAGCTGAAAATCATCCCTTATACCCTGATTCAGGAATTTTCCAGGCATTTGGTCGCGCACATGAGCCTTTTCCTCATT
>CAYMDI010000134.1:0-2540 GCA_964389165.1 uncultured Eubacteriales bacterium
GGGAGCGCTTGCGCCTGATCCGCCGGGAGGTGAAGAATACAAAGCTCCAGATGCTCCTCCGAGGCCAGAACCTCCTGGGCTACCGCCCTTATGCGGACGACGTGGTAGGGGCCTTCATCCGCCTGGCCATCAAAAACGGCATCGATATCCTGCGCATCTTCGACGCCCTGAATGATACAAGGAATCTGGCCACAGCCATTGCCGCCACCCGGAAATATGGAGGGCATGCCCAGGCTGCCATCAGCTATACCATCAGCCCGGTCCATACCACAGAGCGTTTCGTGGAGCTGGCCCTGGAACTGGTGGAGATGGGCGCTCATTCCATCTGCATCAAGGATATGGCAGGGCTCCTGGACCCCTATACAGCCTATGACCTGGTGAAGGCCCTGAAGGCCGCCATCCACGTCCCTCTGGAGGTCCACACCCATGCCACAAGCGGTCTGGGCTCCATGACCTACCTCAAAGCCCAGGAAGCCGGGGCGGATATTGTCGATACCGCCCTCTCCCCCTTCGGGGAGGGGACCTCCCAACCTTCCACAGAGCCCCTGGCTGCCAGCCTCAGAGGACGTCCCCGGGATCCCCTCCTGGATATGGAGGCCCTCCGGGAGGCGGAAGAATATTTCCGTCCGCTCCGGGAACGGGCTCTGGAAGAAGGGATCATGGATCCCAAAGTCCTGGGAGTGGACTTTAACGCCCTGATCTGGCAGGTTCCGGGGGGGATGCTTTCCAATCTGGTCTCCCAGCTCAAGGTCCAGAAGGCCTTGGACCGCCTTCCTGAAGTGATGGCGGAGATTCCCCGGGTCAGGGGGGATTTCGGCTATCCTCCCCTGGTCACCCCCAGCAGCCAGATCATCGGCATCCAGGCTGTCCTCAACGTCCTCACAGGGCAGCGCTACAAGCTTGTCTCCAAAGAGGCCAAGGACCTGGTCCGGGGCCTTTATGGCCGGACCCCGGCCCCCATCGATCCGGCCCTGCAGAAGCGCCTCCTGGGGGAGGATGAGCCTCTGGAGGGAGCTCCCGCCTCCTATCTCCAGCCAGAGCTTCCTGCTGCCAGGGAGGCCCTGGCCTCCCTCTTTCCCGGCTATACGGAAGAGGATCTCCTCTCCTATGTCCTTTTCCCCAAACAGGCCCTGGACTTCTTCGCCAGACGCCCTTAAACCTTTTTCAGGAAGCGCAGATTCTCCTCATGGACCCGGGCCTGGCCCGGGTCTTTGAGTTTTACAGGGCCTCCATCCTTCAGCGCCTGGAGGTAGGACAGGGTCTCTTCAATATCCCTGCATGCCAGATCCGGGCTGTGACTGGCGATGATCCGCCGGGGCCGGAGAGCCAGATAGCCCTCCAGGGTCCGGATGTATCCTTCCAGATCAGAATCCTCCACATAAATCAGGGGGCGCTCCAGGTTGTCTCCGGCCAGAAGGAGGCCCTGGGAGGGGAGGTAGAAGGAAAGGCTGTCCCGGGTGTGACCGGGAGAGGGGAAGATCAATCCCTCTCCCGGGAGCTGGAAGGGGAGGCTGGGGAAGGGCTCAGGGAGGACGAGGGGAGCTTCTTCGTCCATCCAGCTTCTGTTGGTCCGGCGCTCTTCCTCATAATGCTCCTTCAGGGCCTTTATGGTCAGGGGAGAGGCCAGGAGGCGGGCGTCAGGAAAGGCTCCGTTCCCTCCAACGTGATCCCAGTGGGCATGGGTGTTGAAAACATACAGAGGCCTGCCTCCCCGGATGTCCTTCAGCACTTCCTTCACAGGCTCCATAGAGGCCAGGCCCAGGCCTGTGTCGCAGAGAAGGAGATATTCCGGGGCTTCTACAAGGGTCCAGCCTGTGAGATAGGCAGGGACCTGGTCTGTAAGGAAGAGATGGATGGGGCCTTCATGGCGGCGCGTTATCATGGGCGGTACCAGATCGCCCAGATGATCAGGGCATTGAAGATCAGGGCCAAGGGCAGGAGGACGGGAAAAGGGGGCTTCCTGGTCTTGTGGCGGAAAAGGAGGCTCCCGGCAATCGCCCCAGGGGCTCCAAGGGCGAAGGCCAGGAGGAGGAGGCTCCGCTCCGGGATCCTGGACCAGCCCAGGCGTGCAAGGAGCTTATCCAGCCCCATGGCCCCAAAGGCCAGGAGATTCCAGATGAGGAGGGCAATAAGGATGGTTTGAGGCATGGGTGGCCTCCTTTCTTTTTTCTAAGTATAGCATAAAAAAACCTCCCGGAAGGGAGGCTCGTATTACACTCAGAAACGGCAGCGGGTGCATTCTTTGGGATGACGATGTAGGATGTCCGGCTGCTGTTGGGGGGACAAGCAACAACTTATTGCTGTGAGTGCCGTTTCTGAGGGAATACCTGATGTCAGGCGAGGCTTTCCTTCTATTCAGGAGGCCCCTGTGATACAATGAACTCATAGGGTAATACGTTATACATATGAGGGATCACCAGTATGAAGATAATCATTGCAGAAGATCAGGCTTTGTTGGCAGAGAGCCTTAGCCGGATCATCCGGAACAATAGCAGCCATGAGATCCTGGCCCTGGCCGGAGATGGCCAGGAGGCCGTGGA
>CAYMDI010000135.1:0-2532 GCA_964389165.1 uncultured Eubacteriales bacterium
CTGGATAATGAAGCTTTCTGACAGGTTATTTGTCATTTCGCCAGCTTCTTTCAGAATCAGGAAGTCCAGTACGTTAAGGCCCACTCCCCGAAAGTCGATTTTCAGCTTCGTTCCCAGACCGATAAGGATGGAAATCAGGCTCATGGCGCCTAAGACGAGTTTCTGATTCCGGAAGATCGCCAGGAGAAAATAGGCAATGGCCCCGAAGAGCATGGTATTCAGCAAAAAGGCAAAAGGCTGCCGCACAAGGAGGAGCAAGCCTTGCCAGAGGTTCAGATGGGCCAGGGTTTCAATGGCCAGGATGGAGAAGGGGAAATAAAGGACCAGGGTAAGGATCCTGGCTTTCTCCCCTGGGATGCGGAAGGGTCTCATTCATACTCCTTATAATCAGTAAATCCGGAAGTCCGGGGCAACCCTTGTCCATGAAGGATCAGGATGGTAATAAATATCCTGGCTGATTTCTGCCAGTTCATGGGATATCTTTATATATTCTGCCATATCTGACGTAAAAAATAAACCGTCTGCAACCAGGAATTCCCGGAAGAATGCTTCAAGGCTATTGTCCCTCCTGAGCTGCTCCAGGCGCTGGAAATATTCCGGGGCCTGGACACCCGCTTCCTTCAGCAGCATGCCAGGGGCGAATATGGCGTCAAGGACAGGTTTTTCCATACCCTCCGGCTTCATCCCTCTGTGCCAGAGGAGGGCGGGGGTCTTAGAGAGGGCATAATGCCAGGGGTGGGAGTCGAAAGGGGAAAGGTCCCACTGAATGCCCTGATAGAAGCCAGGATCCTGATTGATCACAGGAAGGTGGTCTCCGTAAAAGAAAAGCAGCGTATCCCTCTTCCCAGCCCTTAGGGCTTCTGTGAGCCTGCCCAGCCAGATATCCGTCTCCCGGAGGCCCTGGAGGTAGTTTTCAAACTGCTCTTTTGAATCAGGGGATCCGGCAGCACCCTGGTAAGCGACCCCATGGCTGAAGGCCGAGGTCCGGTAGGGGGCATGGTTCTGCATAGTTACGGCAAAAAGGAAAAGGGGTTCCTGGTTTTGCTCCAGCTCCTGGAGGAGGGCCTCCTGGAGGAGGCTGTCCGGGAGATAGCCGGGGCTGGCAGGAAATGCGGTCCGGCTGTGAAAAGCATCAAAACCCATCAGCCGATAGGCTTCCTGACGGTTGTAATACCAGCGCTGGTACGGATGGTACAGCGCCGTCCTGTAGCCGTTGCGGCTGAAAATGCTTCCCAGAGAGGGCATGGGCTTTTTCAGGTACCTGGAAAAGACTGTAGTGTCTTTGGGGAAGAAGGCCGTGGACAGGGCGGTAAGGACTTCCAGTTCCGTGTGTACGGTGCCTCCCCCATATGCCCGGGTAGCAAGGGTGAAGGGTTTCCCCTCCTGCTCCAGACGATGGAAGTTCTCCAGGGGGTCCTTGCTGAAAAAGGAGGATCCCAAAAGGGTGGGGTCGAAGAAAGACTCGCTTTGAATCACAAGGACATGGGGAAGTTCCTGAGGTTCCAGAGAGGAAGGAGAGAAAGACCCGGGGAGAAGAGCTTCCTGTTCAGGCTTTTTGTCCGCCTCCTCCAGCAGCACAGGATCGTGGAGATAAAGGAAGAAGTACAGGAGGCAGCCAGTCTCATAGACTGTTGTCTTCCGCTGCAGCCGGGGCCCTCCTGTCCAAAGAAGAAGGAGATACAGGGCGAATAAGAGCATCCCTGTACCACGGGGCAGTTGCGGCAGGGCGGCAGCAGCTGATACAGCAAGTGTCAGCAGGAGGCTGAAGGCCAGGCCAAGAAGCAGGGGCTGCATGGCTTTGGGGCTCAGGGCTCCAGCCATGGAACCTGCTTCCCTGAGGATGAGAAGGTCTTTGGGGGTAAAGCCCCGCTGGCGGTAGTCCACCTTAATCTTCCCTGCAGCAGCAAGGAAGGAAAGAAACAGGGTGGCGATGATAAAGGGAGGCAGGCCCATATCCTTCAGGGCCAGAAGAAGGAGGAATAGGAGCAGCAGGCTTCCTGCAATGAACCATGGCTTCAGAAGGCTCAGCTTCTTCCAGCCGGATTTGCTCAAGAGCTCCAGGCTCAGGACAGAGAGGGCAAGGTAGGTCAGAAGGAAGAACCAGGGCATGTTCTCAGAACCCGATTCCAAGATCCCCGTCAGCAGAGCGGATGATATAGCTGGCTGCTGCAGAGGCATCAGGATCGGTAAAGGCATTTCCTGTGACACGGCCGATTTCTGTCTGGCTGCCATCTCCTCCTACCCGGATGATGGTATATTCCAGAAGACCGTTCCCTTCCCAGCTGAGTCTGGCTCCGGCACCGGAGCGCACGGCTTTCCCGGAAAGGGCAATGCTCAGCATAGGGCTGGGCTTGGTGGGGAGAAGCCCCCCGATAAAGATATCTTTCCCTGTGCCAGATGCAGAGGGCAGGCCTGTTCTAGGATCGTAGGGGGAATCCACAATACCCGCCGGCCGGGGGAAGTTTACTGCGGGCACTCCCTGAAGAGCCAGGCCCATTACGTTCTGCCAGATGAATGCAGCTTTTCCAGAGC
>CAYMDI010000136.1:0-2324 GCA_964389165.1 uncultured Eubacteriales bacterium
CACCACCGCCGGCCACCGGTCCTCGTCCTCGGCCTTCTGGATAGCCTTTTTCATCTTATTACCGATAATGGGATGAGCTTCTGTAGCGTTTGAGCCAATGATCAGAAGGACATCATTATCCTCGATCTCTCCAATAGAGTTGGTCATAGCGCCGCTTCCTAATGTTGTTGCAAGACCTGCAACGGTGGGCGCATGTCAGGTCCGGGCGCAGTGATCGATATTATTGGTACCGAACCCTGCCCGGAAAAGCTTCTGCATAACATAATTATCTTCATTAACGCAGCGGGCTGAAGAAAGGCCGGCGATGGCATCACTGCCATACTCCTCGATAATGGAACTAAATTTCCTTGCCATGAGGTCGAAAGCTTCTTCATAGGTAGCAGGTACCAGCACACCGTCTTTACGGATCAAAGGAGTGGTCAGACGGTCCTTGCTATAAAGCATATCCGTATGGTACCGCCCTTTGACGCAGAGGGAGGTGCTGTTCACCGTCGCCTCTTCAATAGGCGTTACCCCGATGACTTTTCCATCCATGACATTCAGATCGAAATTGCAGCCTGTTCCGCAGAAGGGGCAGGTTGTGCGGACTTTGGTAACCTTGGAGGGGTCCTTATCCTTCAGCTGCTTGTGCACTAAAGCTTCTGTCGGGCAGACGCTCACACACTGTCCGCAAAGGCGGCAGTTGTCCGTGCTGATGGGCAGGTCGAAAGCTGTAGCGACCTTTGTGTTGAAGCCCTTACCAAGGAAGTCGATGGTATGGGTGATCTGGATCTGATCGCAGGTGCTGACGCACTGTCCGCAGAGAATGCACTTATTCGGATCCCTCATATACGCTGGGTTGGCATCATCAAGCTCATAATGACGCGCTTCCCCTTTATAGGAACCCTGGGTAACCCCATATTCCTTGGCATACTTCTGGAAATTGTTATTCCCGATTTTCACAGAGTCCTGCAGATCATCAGGATGATTGGACACGAGAAGGTCCAGAATTTCCTTCCTGGCCTGCATGACCTTTTCTGAATGGGTTTCGACAACCATGCCCTCCATGGGCTTGGTAGCGCAGCCTGCAGCAAGGTTCTTCCGATAGTTGATTTCCATGACGCACAACCGGCAGCCTGAGAAAAGCTTCAGTTTTTCATTATGGCATAAGGTGGGGATATCATAGCCGTTATCCCTGGCAATCTTCAGAAGGCTGTCCTTTTCCGAGACTTCCATCTTTACACCATTCAAGGTGATGTTAACCATGCAATTTCTCCCTTCATGAGTTTTTCAATATAATTGGCGACTCCCTCCGGGTCATCGCTTTGAAACCAGATGTTTCCCTTCTCTTTGCCTGGATCCCCGATCCATGCCAGACAGTTTTCCGGCAAGAAGACTTCTAACATTATATCATCTTTTACGAAGCAAAACTTTGGAAGTTTAGAATATTTAAACCCTTCTGCCAGGATCAGGTCCGCACCTGCCGCTTCCATTCTGCTGGCCGCTGCATTCAGGATATCCTCGCTCCAGACACCTGTAATGAGTTCTGCTGCCAGAGCTCCGGCCTGGAGATAGCGCTGGGTATCCTTAGGCAGGAAGAGGGTTCTTTCCTTCCTTCGCAGGTCTCCTGCCCTATGTCCATGGTGCTTCAGCACTGCAACCTTCCAGCCTCGTTCCGCCAGGATTGCGATCAGGCCAGTGAGGAATTCCGTCTTTCCAGTTCCTGACCAGCCGCTGAAAGCAAGGACTCTGGGGCTCACAGGCAGTCCTCTCCGTTAAAGGAAAAGCGGATCAGATCCCCCTTCCGGACAGGCTTATTGAGAGCCTCCACCAGAGCCAGAGCATTGTAATCCACCATGGAATGAAGGACGCTGGCATTCTGTTTGCCGCTCAGGTAAAGCACATAACCCTCTTCTTCCCTTTCAGCACGCACACGCAGGAAGCGAGGCATATCAATGGCTTTATGGAAGTCCTCCCCAATCCTCCCTGTGTGCCAGGTCTTTTCATGAGGCAGGCTCCCCCGCATCTTCCGTAGAAGAGGGGAACCAAGGGCTTCAAAGGCGATGAGGCTCGCTGCCGGGGATCCCGGGAGGGACAGGACAATCGTCCTTTCCTTCCGTCCAGCCATTACAGGGGTTCCTGGCTTCATCTGTACGCCCCAGAAGAGACGTTCTATGTCAAGGGCCTCATAGGCTGCTGAGATGAAATCATAGTCTCCCACAGAGACTCCCCCTGTGGTAAGGATCAGATCATAGGTGCCAATAGCCCGGGAAAGCAGGCTGGCTGTTTCCACCAGCTCATCAGAAGCATTGCCCAGGTACTCCCCCTGCACCCCGGCTTCTTCA
>CAYMDI010000137.1:0-2321 GCA_964389165.1 uncultured Eubacteriales bacterium
GAGGCGGTCTGCCAGGGTCTTGCCCTGGCGCTTCAGGAAGCCGGCCATTTCGGCTACCAGGAAGGCCGCGCTGATGCCATCTTTGTCCCGGATGAAATCCTCCGCCAGATAGCCGATGCTCTCCTCATAAACGAAGAAGACCTCATCCCCTGCCAGGAGCAGCTCTTCCATCTTCTTCCCAAGATTCTTGAAGCCTGTGAAGGTGAAAGTGGTCTCTGCCCCATAACTCTCCCCTACCGTCTTCCCGAAATTGGAAGTGACAATGGAGGTGAGGATATGGGAGCGGCCCCGGATGACGCTCTTATGGGAGAGGATATAGTCAATAAGCAGGGCCCCGATCTGATTCCCGGAGAGATAGCGGTACTCTCCCTGATCCAGGGCCATGACCCCCAGGCGGTCCGCATCAGGATCCGTGGCCAGAAGGAGGTCGGCACCAGCCTTACGCCCTTCCTCCACCAGGCGCACCAAGGCTTCCTGCTCCTCGGGATTAGGCTTTCTGGCCGTTGGAAAATCCCCATCGGGAATGCTCTGTTCCTGAACCAGGACATAATCAGCCCCAAGGGTGCGGAAAATCCGCTCCACAGGCTTCAGCCCTACCCCGAAGAGAGGGGAATAGGCGATTTTCAAAGCCGGATTGAAGGGTTCCAGAGAAAGGTCCAGAATCTTCTGCACATAAACATCCTCCACCTCATCTCCGATGGAAACCAGGGTGGAAAGCTGAGAGTCCAGCTTCACGGAAGCGAAATCAGGGATAGCATCAATCCGGGCCGTAAGGGCTGCCGTCTCCTCTGTGGAAAGCTGGCAGCCTGTCTCATTATATGCCTTGTAGCCGTTGTATTCCGGCGGATTATGGCTGGCTGTGAGGACCAGCCCTCCCAGGGCTTTAAGATGGCGGATTGCAAAAGAGAGCTCCGGCGTAGAGCGGATCCTGTCATAGAAATACACCCGGATCCCATTCCCGGAGAAGACCATGGCCGCTTCCAGGGCGAAATCCTTGGACATATGCCTGGAATCATAAGCGATAGCCACACCCCGCTCCCTGGCATCCGGCTGCAGGTTCAGGAGGTAGTCGCAGTACCCCTGGGTCACCCGGCGGATGAGATAGCTGTTGATCACAGCTGTCCCAAGGCCCCGGACACCTCGGATTCCAGCGGTGCCGAAGGCCAGCTCTTCATGGAAGCGCTCCCGGATCTCCTTCTCCCCATAAGCCCGGAGGGCTTCCTTATCCTCCGGGGAAATTCCCGGGTCCTGAAGCCAGGCTTCATATCGTTCCATCCATTTTTCCATGTCCAATCCTCCTATCTGATCAGTACGAAGGCCAGCAGCAGTATCCCTGCAAGGAGCAGCAGCCCCAGTATCTTCAGGAGATCCAGGAGCAGCCTGCCCTTTCCGGGCTTTCTGGCTTCCTCCTCCTGCTGGAAGTCTTCCATCAGGACTTCATTGAAATCCCTGGGAGCCTGATTTTTCATCCTTCCCGGGCGCTTTTTAGGCCCTCCATAGAAGGAGTCCTCCAGGTCCCTCTCTCCCGGGGCTTCCTCCTGCCCTGAGGCAGCGAAGATCTCAGCACCGCCATCCCCCTCGGACTGGGAACCCCTCTCCTGCAGGGCTTCCGGGGCCGCAGCATCTGCCGCCTGAAAGCGCCGGGTCCGCTCATAATCGATGACGCTGTTCTCAATAGGGATGTTCAGGCTGCGCTGGGCCTCATCGGCCACCAGATCCTTGTAGACCAGAATCATCACCTTCAGCTCTTCCAGACGCCCGGCAGGAATGATCACGTAAGGAACCTCCTCCCGCTCCAGGGTGGAAAAGTTCAGGACTTCTTCCAGTGCTGTATCGAATTCCACCTGATGGAACTCCAGGAATTTCCGGAATTCCTCCATATTGATCTTTCTGTCAATGCGTAAACGGATCATCTCGTCCATACTCGGCCTCCAAACTGTATTTCACTCTCTCTTACTGATTCTTCCGTATTTCATTAGCGACTAACGCGCACTTCACATTTTCAGCCACATCGTGGACCCGGATGAAATCCGCCCCCTTAAAGACCCCCAGGGCTGTAGTGGCCAGGGTCCCAGCCAGAGCCTCCTCCGGCCGCACCCCCAGGGTCTGCCAGATGATGCGCTTTCTGGAGGCCCCCAGGAGGATAGGCCTGCCATATTCCCTTAAGCGCTCCAGATGATGCAGGATCTGAAAAGATTCCCTGGCTTCCAGTCCGAAGCCGATGCCAGGATCCAGGATGATCCGCTCCTCCCGGATTCCTGCCTTATCAGCCAGGTCCAGGGATTTCCGGAAGAAAGCTTCCAGATCCCGGAAGATATCCC
>CAYMDI010000138.1:0-2271 GCA_964389165.1 uncultured Eubacteriales bacterium
CTGGCCTGCCAGTGGCCATTGTCTGGCAGTGCAGGCGCACGGCGGAGGCCTGCAGGAAGCTGGAGGAGGCAGGTCACGGGCCCCTCTTCCGGGAAGCCACAGGCCTTCCCCTGGACCCCTATTTCTCCGGGACCAAGATGGCCTGGCTCCTGGAACATGTCCCCGGGCTCCGGGAAATGGGAGAGAGGGGAGAGGCTCTCTTCGGCACCATCGACACCTGGCTTCTCTACCGCCTCACAGAAGGCCGGAACTTCGCCACGGATCATACAAATGCCTCCCGCACCCTGCTCTTCAACATCAGCAGCCTGGAATGGGACCAGAGGCTTCTGGATATCCTGGGAATCCCCGGAGCCATGCTCCCGGAAGCACGGCCTTCAGACGGGCCCTTCGGGATGACAGAGCTCCTGGGGGCTCCCATTCCGGTGGCCGCCATGGTTGGAGACCAGCAGGGTGCCCTTTTCGGACAGGGCTGCCTGTCCCCGGGAGAAGCCAAGAATACCTATGGAACAGGCTGCTTCCTGCTGGCCAATACAGGGGAGGAGCGGCTCCAGAGCAAGGCGGGCCTTCTTACCACAATCGGCATCAGCCGGAAAGGCCAGCTGGCCTATGCCCTGGAGGGCAGCGTCTTTGTAGGGGGGGCCCTGCTGAAGTGGCTCCGGGATGAGCTGGGCCTGTTCCGGGAGAACGGGGAGATCGAAGCCCTGGCCCGGGAAGCCGGGAGTTCCGGCGGGGTGGTCATCGTTCCGGCCTTCAGCGGCCTGGGGGCGCCTTACTGGATGCCGGAAGCCAGAGGGGCCATCTTCGGCCTGACCGGAGGCAGCAGCCGGGGGGCGATCCTCCGGGCAGCCCTGGAGGCTATCGCCTTCCAGGTCCGGGATCTCCTGGAAGCCATCCGGGAGGATGGGGTGGATCTGAAAAGCCTGAAGGTGGACGGGGGAGGGAGTGTCAACCGCCTGCTCCTGGAAATCCAGGCAGGCCTCTCCGGGATGCCAGTGATTCCCGGTGCTGATCCGGAATCCACAGCAAGGGGAGCCTTCTATCTGGCCGGTCTGGCTCTGGGCTTCTGGAAGAGCGAAGAGGCTCTTTTCTCCGGGAGGGCCGGGGACACAGAGGCGGTCCTTCCGGCCATGGAACCCCTGGAGCGGGAGGACCTCCTGTCAGCCTGGAAAAATTCTGTGGCAGCAGCCGGGAATTGGCGGGGAAAGTGATTGCATTTCCGGATAACCTGTGATAACATATCTCTTGGATTTGCCGACATAGCTCAGTAGGTAGAGCGTCACCATGGTAAGGTGAAGGTCTCCGGTTCGAATCCGGATGCCGGCTCCAAGAATTATGGAAAGAGCCCCAGCGCGCTGCGCCGGGGCTCTTTTTCTGCCCTATTTCCATTCTGTGCCGGGAAGGCTGTTTTTTTATTTTTCTTTATGCTATGATGATTCCACATATGAAAACAATTTCAGCTCATTATGTCCCGTTTATGCCTTATCAAGGGGGGTGAGAGAGGGTATAATGGCAATATATGTATGTGACGGAGAGAAGGAGCTCTGGTGCTGCATGTTCGCAATTCATATGTGAAAAAACAAACAGGAGGTATTGTAAGTATGAATTTCCAAGAAGTGCTTCTGAAAGCGGAAGGCTACAAAGCCGAGATGACGCAGTTCCTGAGAGACATGATCGCCATTCCCAGCGAATCATGCGATGAGGAGCGGGTTGTCAAAAGAATCAAAGAGGAAATGGACAAAGTAGGTTTCGACGAAACCTGGTTTGACGGCCTCGGCAACGTCATCGGCCGGATTGGGAACGGGAAGACCGTCATCGCTATGGATGCCCACATCGACACAGTCGGTATCGGGAACATCAAAAACTGGACCGAATGCGACCCTTACGAAGGGAAGCTGGTAGGCGATGAGATCTATGGCCGGGGCGGCTCCGACCAGGAAGGCGGCATGGCTTCCATGGTTTACGCTGGAAAGATCATCAAAGATCTGGGCCTGGAAGACGACTACACCCTGTATGTTGTCGGTTCTGTTCAGGAAGAAGACTGCGACGGCCTGTGCTGGCAGTGGATCCTGGAGCAGGAAGTTCCTGCCGGGAAATTCAAAAAACCTGAGTTCGTTGTCATTACCGAACCTACCTCCCTGCGGATCTACAGAGGCCACAGAGGCCGTATGGAAATCCGGGTTGACGTCAGAGGCATCAGCTGCCACGGCTCCGCTCCGGAGCGTGGGGACAACGCCATCTACAAAATGGCTCCGATCCTTATCGAACTGAGAG
>CAYMDI010000139.1:0-2098 GCA_964389165.1 uncultured Eubacteriales bacterium
GTTTGAGCGGGCTACAAAACTTGATATTTACCACAACTCCTGCCATTACTTATACAAAATGTTAGGGGCTGGGCTTTTTTCAAGTACAATTATTTCATGTAAATTTCGATGAAAAAAATATCCCTGATAATCAAGGCTATTGTTATTCAATTTAGCAATCACAAGAATGTTAAACATTACCCCATAGTTATCATCAGCAAGAATGCCAAGCATCGTCGCAATATCTTGACGACTGGGAGACAAGCTAAACTTGGGGTGAGAATGCCATTCTCCAATATAATATCCTGTTTTTTTCTTATAATGCTTTCTTAAAAGCAAATCTGATTTTTTTACACCTCTAATAAAAGAAGCTATTGAGTATTTGTTGTCTTCATCTGAAATAGAAACATCAATTATTTCAAAACTATTGTCTTCAACCTTTTTACCAATTAGTATTCCACCTGTTTCAAAATCACCAGATTTTCTCAAAGCTCTTTCCATTTTAGCTTCCACATCAGGAGTAACTTTAAAATTAATCTTCATCATTCTTTAAAATTGAATCATTTGCAATGTTTAAAATCTCCTGTTCTGTTAAACCAAGTTCATTCTCAATTTGCCTGTTGCCAAAACAAACAAAACAGTTTGAATATGATTTAAAGCCTGTTGTATCAACTTTTATACATTCAAATTCTTCTTTAAAAATCCATTTTTTTTCATTCCCCCATAAAATAATATTTGGTTTTGTTTTGAATACCTCCAAATTTTCTGAAAGAAGAATTTCTATAGCCATTTTTACTGTAAAAAGCGAAATGTATTTAGCATCGATACTTAGGGCCGGAGTCGGAAGTATTTCACCTTCCTCTGTTTCGTTATAATTAATGAATTTAGTGTCTGGTGTGTCATTAAAACCAACTTGTGTTTCTAAAATTCTAGATAACTTATTGTTCATACATTCAAAACAAGGTGTTACATCTGGAATTATTCTTATAATCTCTCCACCATATCCCATTGGATAGACTTTAGAATGTAGTGATGGTATTTTATATAACCAACAAAATTCATTAATTACTTCTTCTATCTCTGCCGTTGCATTTACAATTAAATCAGCGTTTTTTATTTTCTCACTGACATGACTTGGTATTGTTATGATTTTAGTTTCAATGCAATCAACTTTGATAAATGGATTAATTCTTTGTAATTTACTTTTTAAGGCTTGTGTTTTCTTTAAGCCAACATCTTCAAGACTACAGGCATGTCTAATTACATTCTCCACAGTTAGATAATCATCATCAATTAGTGTCAATTCTAAAACACCAGATTTTACAAATTCTTCGGCTATAACACTCCCAGAAGAACCGCAACCAATGATGACAACTTTCTTTTTATTTATTAATGTTATTTTTTTAGAATCGGGAGTCCTTGAGTTAAGTAGTGTTAAATCAGAATTATAACATCCAAAATACTCAACTTTTCCGTCTTTGTAATTGATTTTAGCGTATAATTCGGCTTTATTATCAGAAATAAAAACAATATGCTCGGCTTTATCTTTTTTTAGTTTTTCTTGTGTCTCTTCAACCGTAAGAATTTGCTGATTATTTAAAAACTCAATGAACGTATTTAAGTCTTCTATAAATACAATTGAGTTTAGATGATTTTGAGATGCTTTAATCCAGGTTCCAACGTTTTTTGAGAATAAGAGATTCAGACCCCATATTTTTAAGTATTCACTTTCTATAATTTTTTTCAAATAATCTTCATCTGGTTTTTCTACTGGTAATATGGGGCTTACAATTATCCTGCTATCTTCCATTGGGCTGAAATAGTCAAAATTCCCAATTACACAATCTTTAGGCAGAGGAAGGGGAAATGGAACAATGCACCTAATGATTCTTTTTGTAATATCTAATTTTGTTGGCTCGGCTTCTTCGTAAACATCTAACTTATCTGTTTTATTCTCAATCATATCTAAAGCTGCCAATAACAACTTTTCCAAACTCTTAATAATATCAACAGCTGAAAGTGAAGAATTCCAAGTTTTGTCCCTAATATCCAGACAGAAAGCTGTACTAATGAATTGATGATTTCCTACCCAGTCCTTTTCCCTTCCTTTAGGATAAAT
>CAYMDI010000140.1:0-2076 GCA_964389165.1 uncultured Eubacteriales bacterium
GATGGGAGGCAGTCTGCTGCACATACCCCTGGCGGACCAGCCTGCGGATCAGATGGGAAGGATTCACAGCCGCTCCCTGATCATCGGACATGCTATAGCTTAGCTGCAGGAAGTCCTCAGCCAAGGTCAGGGCAAAATAATTTTCCAGATTCAGGATACGCTGGCGGCTATGCCTGTCCCTCTTCCAGCCCAGGGCTTTTTCCAGGACCTCGTTTTCTCCCAAAGGAAAAATCAGATCCTCACCCGGACCTTCCGGGTAGTGCCCTTCACTGGCTCCCAGAATAAAGACCCCCCGGGCTCGCTCTTTTACAGCATCGCCACTGCTGATCACCAGCACCTCATCATTACGCACAGGGAGGATGCTGATATTCTCACCTTCCAGTCCTGTTTTCAGCAATGCCTCCAGGTTCTCCCAGGAAGCCTCTTCCTCTCCAAGAAAAGCCACAAGCTGATCTAAGGTGTCCAGAAGGACATTCCAGATCTGCGTGCTGATGTAAACACTGTTATAGTTCCCGGCCTCCTTGAAAGCCTCTGTCTTCTTCTGGATGCTCTCATAGACTTCCATTCCTGCCAGAAGCCTGTATAAGGAAGCGGCCTTCTCCCCGATGCTTTTCCCTGTCAGGGCTTTGCGGCAGTCTGTCAGATAGCCGATAATCTCCCTGCGGCTATCCTCCAGTCCGGGATAAGCCTCTTCTTTAATGGGCCTTTCCCACTTCTGCCTGGTGATTCCATTCTCCCTGGCATAAGCCGTGAGGCGTTCCCGCTCTTCCCTGGGAAAAGGAAGATATCCAGTCGCCAGAAGGTCCATAATGGTATCGGTGTCCAGACTCTCCTTCAGGCGGATCAGTCCAAGAACCAGGCGGATGAGGGGATGGTTATGGATATTCACCTTTTCGTTAAGGAACATAGGCACGTCATAGAGGCGGCGATAGAATTTCAGCAGATTCCTGTAGCTATCCAAATCGTTGCAGATCACCCGGAGTTCCCTATAGGCCATTCCCCTGTCCCGTGCCTGTATCAGTCCCTCGAAAAGCTTCCTGACCTCCAGATCCCTGTTAGGCACCTGAAGAAGCTTTACAGCATTCATCGGCTTCGGGATGGATACCCCTGTCCTGCCGGAGAGGCTGGCTTCAAGCCCTGCCATATCCGTACTGCCGAAATGAGGCCGATCCAGCCAAGTCAGCCTGTAAGGAATCCCTTCCCTCTTCAGATGCCCTTCCAGTTCCTCCAGGATCTCAAGTACCGGACGGAACAGGCTGTCTGCAGACGGATCCCCTGGCAAAGCCATGGTGAAGGAAGCCCCTTGCTCCATAAGGCCCTTGATTAAAGCAAGCTGCTGCTTAGAAAAACGGTAAAAATCATCACAGAAGATAGCTGTACCCTTTAGCATATTTTCAGCTGCCAAGGCTTCCGTAAGCCCCTGCAGGAGCTTCGTCCCATCCAGATAATCTTCTCGGATATATTCTTCATAAGCATCACGGATCAGCAGCAGATCCCGGATTTTCTCTACAGGCCCGGGAAAAGCACCGGCTGCAGCCTTTTCAAGCTTTTCCTCTTCCACTTCCCTCAGGTCTTCCAGGACACCGTGGATTTCACGGAGGATACCCGGCTTCAGGGGCGGCCGGAAGACTCGGAGTTCAAGGTCATCCATGACCTTTTTCAGAATCAGCAGCTGCCCTTTTTCCTTGAGGATTCCCTTATTGCGCAAAGGGGTTTTCTTCAGGACCTGCTCTCCAAGTTTGGTAATCCCGCTGACCCGGATATCCAGCAAACCTCCTGCATCAGCCTTCCCAAGACTGGTCATCGTCCTGAGGATTTTCTCTTCATTTTCAAGGGTCGCCTGTTCAGGAACAAGAACCAGGATTTCTCTTCCCGCTTCCGTGCATTCCAGCATCTTCTTGATGAGATACGTGCTTTTTCCGCTTTTCCGTGGTCCTATAACAAGTTCTACCATATGACCTCCATCCCAGGGCTCAGACAAGGAACAAGCCCTTCAGGCATCTGTCTCTTAACCCAGAACAATCTTCAGCTGTCGGAGAAAATCCTCATAGTCCCTGTAAAGGATGATGCCTTTTC
>CAYMDI010000141.1:0-2036 GCA_964389165.1 uncultured Eubacteriales bacterium
GGGTACGATCCACTGGGTTTGCGCTTCTCACAGCAAGCCTTGCAGCTTCAAGCTGTATGACCGTCTCTTTGCTCTTGAAAATCCAGAAGGGAAGGATCTGCAGGAAGGCCTGAATCCAGGGTCACTGGAGACAGCCCGTGGTTACATGGAAGCATTCCTCGGGGAGGATGAGCAGCCCACTTATCAGTTCCTGCGCCTGGGCTATTTCACAAGGGATCTCTCTTCGAGCCCTGATTATACGGTATTTAACCGCACGGCAAGCCTGAAGGAATCCTTTAAGACAAAAAAATAGGGAATTTCCTCCAGTCCTTGACTATTGTCCCTGTCTTAGGTATACTTATTAAGTAATTTAAATAAAACCCAACCTGTATGGTGGAGGGAGGGATGAATATGAGCGAAATCAAGGTAGGAAAAACTGAATCTCTGGATGCGGCCCTGCGCCGGTTCAAAAGATCATGCCAGAAGGCTGGCGTTCTTTCCGAAGTCCGGAAACGGGAGCATTACGAGAAGCCCAGCGTGAAGAGGAAGAAAAAGTCTGAGGCTGCTAGAAAGCGCAAATTTAAATAGCGGAATTACGGTCTGCCTGAGCAGGCCGTCTTTTTTTTGGAGGCAGGTGCATGAGCAGAGGCTATACCCTAATCGTTCTGGCAGAAACAGATCTGCTGGATGAGCAGATCATCTCTCTGGCAGCGGATGCTGGCAAAGTCATAGGCGTGGATGGCGGCTGTGCGGTCCTGCATCGCTTAGGGATTTCTCCGGACCTGGTTCTGGGGGATTTTGATTCCCTGGATCAGCAGATACTCCACTCCCTTTCTGACACAGGGGCCGAGGTCCTGACCTATCCGGAAGAGAAGGATATGACGGATGGTGAGCTGGCCCTGTTGGAATGTGCCAGGCGCAAATGGGGCTCTCCCCTTCTGACAGGGACGGCTGGGGGAAGGGAAACGGACCATCTTCTCGGGAATATATTCCTTCTGGCCAAGTATCCCGAGGCCGTTCTCCACACCCGTGGGGAGACCATCCGCTGTGCAGGACCTGGAACCCTGTATATCAGCAGGAAAGAAGGGCCGGCTGTCTCTCTGATTCCTCTGGAGCCAGCAGTATTCAGTCTCCATGGCTTTATGTATGACGGCCTTCAGAAGGTCAGGCTGGGAGACACCCGGACCCTGAGGAACAGATTGCGGGAAGACAGA
Source organism: uncultured Eubacteriales bacterium (assembly GCA_964389165.1). GTDB lineage: Bacteria > Bacillota > TC1 > TC1 > TC1 > CAYMDI01. Next base: position 1,194 of record CAYMDI010000141.1, read on the forward strand.
GGGATTCTGGAGATAAATCTTGGGAAAATCCTGATAATACAGGGAAAAGAACAATCATATATGATATAATCGGGATAGTGTGTTATGAAGGAGAAAGTCAGATAGAATTCCTTTATCCTTACAACAGTACAGAAGATCTCATTGCGCTGATGGGTCCGGAAAATCTGCTGGACCGTATCGTCAGGGATGAATTCGGTGTGTCACTGACAGTAGCTGAGGAGTTTCTGAAGATACAAGGCGGGGAGGAGGAAGCCCTTCGGGTCAAGGCCCTTCTGGACATCCTCCTGCAGCGGATCAGCAGCGGGGATCTCCTTGAGGAAGATTCCCTTCGCCTCTGGTGCCAGGCCATGAAGGCGCACCCGGATCCGGAACGCCTTATCCAGGATCTTCAGAAGACGATTGCCTTGACCTTTGATCAGAAGCTGATCAGGGCTAAGACCTTGGGTCAGCTCCTGTATATCGATGCCTTACGCCAGAACGACCTGATCTTCGCTACAGGACCGGCAGGGACAGGGAAGACCTTTCTGGCAGTTCTGGCAGCAGTAGAAGCCCTGAAGGGGAAGAAGGTAAAACGGATCATCCTTGTCCGTCCGGCGGTGGAAGCAGGGGAACAGCTTGGCTTCCTTCCAGGGGATCTGCAGGAGAAGATCCAGCCATATATCCGCCCTCTCTACGATAATCTTTACGAACTCCTGGGAGTCGATCAGGTTGAGCGCCTCATAGAGCGGAAGATTATCGAAATCGCCCCCCTGGCCTACATGCGCGGCCGGACCCTGGAAGATTCCTTCATCATCCTGGATGAAGCCCAGAATACCACGGTGGAGCAGATGAAGATGTTCCTGA
>CAYMDI010000142.1:0-1926 GCA_964389165.1 uncultured Eubacteriales bacterium
TTCCCACCAGGTAGGCGACTTTCGTGGTGCTGGACTGGATGATCTCTTCAGCAGTCCGGACTACCACATCCTTCACATACTTCAGTTCCTTCACATCTCCCGCCAGAGGGATCATGATTTCAGGCTTGATATCATAGCCCTTGGACTTTTTAACCTGAAGGGCTGCTTCAATGATGGCTCTTGTCTGCATCTCGGCGATTTCCGGATAGGTTACAGCTAGACGGCAGCCCCGGTGGCCCATCATGGGATTGAATTCATGAAGGGATTCGATTTTCTCGTGCAGCGCCTGGACAGAGATATTCATGTCTTTAGCCAGCGCTGCAATGGCTTCTTCGTCCTGAGGCAGGAATTCATGGAGGGGGGGATCCAGCAGGCGGATTGTCACTGGACGTTCTTCCATGGCCTCGTAAATGCCGATGAAATCTTCGCGCTGCATGGGGAGAAGATTATCCAGGGCAGCTCTTCTCTCCTCTTCTGTTCCGGAAAGAATCATCTTCCGCATCTGGAAAATCCGATCCTCCTGGAAGAACATGTGCTCTGTCCGGGTCAGGCCGATGCCTTCAGCACCGAATTCTACGGCTCTTCTGGCATCCTTCGGGGTGTCCGCATTGGTACGGATCTTCATCGTCCGGATTTTGTCAGCCCAGCCCATCAGGATGGCGAAGTCTCCGGAAATCTCAGGCTCCACAGTAGGGATATCTGACCCATAGACGTTTCCTGTGGAACCGTCAAGGGAGATATATTCCCCTTCATTAAAGGTTCTTCCTCCTGCTGTAAGAGTTTTCTCCTCTTCATTAATCCGGACTTCTCCGCAGCCTGCAACACAGCAGGTGCCCATGCCCCGGGCCACAACTGCAGCGTGGGAGGTCATACCGCCTCGGACAGTCAGGATGCCCTTGGCTGCAGCCATCCCTTCAATATCCTCCGGTGAGGTTTCAAGGCGGACAAGGATTACCCGCTCTCCCCGTTTTTCATAAGCTTCTTTGGCATCATCTGCAGTAAAATAGATTTTTCCGGATCCGGCCCCAGGTGAAGCTGGCAGGCCCTTGGCAATGACAGGAGCAGCGGCCAGGGCTGCACTGTCAAAGGCAGGGTGGAGAAGCTGGTCCAACTGTTTGGGATCCACCTTCATCACTGCTTCTTCTTCTGTAAGCATTCCTTCCTTCACCAACTCTACTGCAATGCGCAGGGCAGCCTGCGCTGTGCGCTTGCCGTTTCTGGTCTGGAGGAAGTAGAGCTTCTTATCCTCGATTGTGAACTCCATGTCCTGCATATCTTTATAGTGGGTTTCCAGCTTATTGGCAATAGCCATGAACTCTTCATAGACAGCAGGCATATCCTCAGCCAGGGTAGAAATGGTTTTAGGCGTACGGATGCCGGCTACCACATCTTCCCCCTGAGCGTTTATAAGGTACTCTCCGAATATCTTCCGCTCTCCAGTTGCAGGGTTCCGGGTAAAGGCTACCCCTGTGCCGCTGGTATCCCCCATGTTTCCGAAGACCATCATCTGAACGTTGACAGCGGTGCCCCAGGAACTGGGAATATCATGCATACGGCGGTAGACGATAGCCCGGTGATTATCCCATGAACGGAATACGGCCGTAATCGCTTCCAGGAGCTGCACTTTTGGATCCTGGGGGAAATCTTCCCCAAGAATCTCCTTGTAGATGCCTTTGAAAGTAGCCAGGACTTCCCTGAAATCATCCGCAGTAAGGTCCATGTCCCCTTCAACCTGCTTCTCTTCCTTGATTTTGTCCAGCACCCGTTCGAAATGGGACTTCTCAATCCCTTTAACAACATCAGAGAACATCTGGACGAAGCGCCGGTAACTGTCGTAAGCGAATTTTGCATTGCCGCTTTTTGCAGCCAGTGCCTCCACGGCTACATCGTTCAAGCCAAGGTTCAGGACGGTGTCCATCATGCCAG
>CAYMDI010000143.1:0-1913 GCA_964389165.1 uncultured Eubacteriales bacterium
CCTGCTTGTCAAGGCCATGGACATTCCTTCCATTTCCTACCCTGTCCTCCTGGCCAAAGTGATGCCGGACCTGATTACCAGCCTGACCTCCCGGGATATTCTGGGGCTGGCCGCCCTGGCCCTTTCCCTGGGAGATCCTCCCATGGAGGAGATGCGCTTCCCTGAGGACTATCTGGCCGCAGGGCAGACCATTCATGGAGGCTATTACTATGTCTTTGATCTCCCAGCCACAAAGGCCCAGATGATGGATTACATCTACAATGATAACCTGACCCATCCCCCGGGTTCTCCCCCGGCACCTCCCAGGGAAGCCCAGCCAGCTCCGGTGGAACCCCCAGCCCCGGAAGCCCCAGCCGCTCCTCCTTCATCCGAAGAGCCCCCCTCGGAAGATCCCCCTTCAGAACCATAAGAAAGAGGCCGGAAGTCAGCTTCCGGCCTTTTCATTTCTTTTTCTGAGAAGATAACCCAACAGGAGGATTCCAGCCCCCAGCCCCAGGAGATCTGTAAGGATATCCAGGCCTTCCATGGCCCGCCCCGGAACAAAAACCTGATGGAGCTCATCCAGGAGGACGTAGAGGCCTCCTGCCCCAAAGGCGGCCCAGAGCCTCCTGCCCCTGCTCCCCCAGGCCAGAAGGGCTCCCAGAACGAGGTAGAGGGTGAAATGAGCCCCTTGGCGCAATAGCCCTTCCATCCCTTCCGGGGAAAAAGGCAGGATTCCCGCCAAGGCTGCAGCCAGACCCCCGCTAAGAGCGGAAGATGCTGCAGCATCCTGGGCGGAGAGGAGCCAGATCAGCCCCATCCAGAAGGTAGCGGGAAGGTAGGGGAGGAACCGCCTCATAGCCAATGATTCACCCTGGAATTCAGGATATAGAAGCCCTGAGGCAGGCGTACTGCCTCTCTGTTATAGACGATCTGAGAGCCATCCAGATGTTCCATGATGCCACCTGCTTCTTCCACAATGCACTGCATGGCTGCAGTATCCCATTGCCAGATGGGGGTGAAGCGATAGAAGACATCCCCTGTTCCTTCGGCAATCAGGCAGCCTTTGAGGCTGCTCCCCACCTTCCGGACTTCCTGAAGGATCGGCGAGACATCCTGGTAAAGGGCCGCCTCCCGTTCCATCTCATGGCTGCGGCTTAAGAGGGCCACCAGGTCCTCCTTGCGCTGGGAGACATGGAGCTCCCTTGTGATCTTGTTCTTCCTGTCTTCCAGACAGGCACCGTGACCCCGGCTGGCATAGTAGAGCTTCTGCGCCTCCGGCCAGTATACCACCCCGATCTCTGCCCTGCCCTTATAGGAGAGGGCGATATTCACGGTGAACTCGCCAGTCTTATTGAGAAACTCTCTTGTGCCATCCAAAGGATCCACGATGAAGACGATGTCCTGTCAGAGGCGGCTGCGGTTGTCTATGGTCTCCTCTGAGAGGATCCTCAGATCGGGAAAAGCCCGGAGCAGCCCCTGGCGGATAATTCGCTCTGCCTTCATATCTGCTTTGGTCACCGGGCTTCCATCTTCCTTCACCCGGACTTCCGGGTCTTCGCCATAGAGGGCCATAATGGCCTCCCCGGCCTTTACTGCCAATTCTTTCATAACCTCCAGGGCCAGTTCTTTTTCCTGCGTCTTCACGTTTCCAGTCTCCTTTTAGGATTTTTTCAAGTTTACCATAGAATCCTCTTTCCTACCATGACTCCATGACTTGACTTCCCCTCTCATTTATGCATGAAAAAAGAGCGGCCAGGCCGCTCTTTCATGGAATTCCCTATTTTGGCTGCATCAGGCCTGCAAAGACAAGCCAGGCCAGGAGGCTCTTGGAAAAGAGGCTGAGCCAGACATAGCCCCGCTCCCCGAAGATATAGTTCTTCCACGGTCCCACTTTCTTGTACTGAAGAATCATGTTGATGGGGAAGGTGTTG
>CAYMDI010000144.1:0-1897 GCA_964389165.1 uncultured Eubacteriales bacterium
GCTTTTTATGGTTGCACTGGATTAACCTCAGTTACAATTCCAAACTCTGTTACTTCAATTGGTGGTGGTGCTTTTCGAAATTGTAGTGGATTAACTTCAATTACAATTCCAAACTCTGTTACTTCAATTGGTGATTATACTTTTCAAGGTTGTAGTGGATTAACCTCAATCACAATTCCAAACTCTGTTACTTCAATTGGTTATAGTGCTTTTTATAGTTGTACTAGTTTAACCTCAATCACAATTCCAAACTCTGTTAATTCAATAAGTAATAATACTTTTCTAAATTGTACAGGATTAACTTCAATTACAATTCCAAACTCTGTTACTTCTATTGGTTATAGTGCTTTTGAAGATTGTACTGGATTAACCTCAATCACAATTCCAAACTCTGTTACTTTAATTGGTAATAATGCTTTTAATAACACACCGTATTATAATAATATGCCTGATGGTGTAGTATATATCAACAATGTATTATATAAATACAAAGGCACAATGCCAGCAAATACTTCAATTAATATTCAAATTGGAACAATAAGTATTTCACCATCTGCTTTTTCTGGTTGCACTAGTTTAACCTCAATCACAATTCCAAACTCTGTTACTTCAATTGGAAATTATGCTTTTCGTAATTGCACTGGATTAACCTCAATCACAATTCCAAACTCTGTTACTTTAATTGGAGGTTGGACTTTTGATGGTTGCACTGGTTTAACCTCAATCACAATTCCAAACTCTGTTACATCAATTGGTAGCTCTGCTTTTTATGGTTGTAGTGGATTAACTTCAATTACAATTCCAAACTCTGTTACTTCAATTGGTGATTATACTTTTCAAAATTGCATTAATATGGATACATTATATTTTTATGCTTACAATTGTAATACAATGGGAACTTCTACTTCTTTTGTTTTTACTGGATGTGTAAATTTTAGAACTTTAATTATTGGGGATAGTGTTCAAAATATTCCTTCTTATGCTTTTTATAATTGTAACTCTTTAAGTTCAATAACAAGTAAAGCGATAAATCCTCCTGCTGTTCAGGGGAATAGTTTTTCTGGTGTAAGTAAAACAATACCTTTTTATGTTCCTTGCAATTCTATTCCAAGTTATAATTCTGCTATGTATTGGAGTGAGTTTACTAATAAAATAGGTGTTAGAATGCCTCAGTTTATTACTTCTTCTATTTGTGACGGCAGTATATACACTAACTATGGAGCTAATATTGATTCTGCTGGGGTTTATACTTTGGTAAATGGATGTGATAGTGTTATATTAAATCTAAGTATTAAGCCAACATTCCAAACAGATTATTACGATACTATTTGTAAAGGACAATTATATAATAATTATGGCTTTAATTTCACGTCAGATACATCAGGATTCTATACTCAAAACCTTCAAACAATTAATGGTTGTGATAGTGTGGTTAATCTTTCTCTTGTTGTTAATCCTAATCCAAACAAACCTTTGAGTTTAGTTATTTATCAAATGCCTAACTATTTTGAATTGATTTGGCAAGGTAATAGCTCGGAATATGATATTTATCGTAATGATAGTTTGATAGCTAATGTTTCTCAACCTATTTATTTAGATAATAACCTATTAAATGGAACTCCGTATTGCTATAAAGTAAAAGCAAGAATTGGAGATTGTGAAAGTGAGTTTTCAGATTTAGCATGTAAGTCGTTTGTGGGGTTAGAAGATATTTCACAAAGTAATTTACAAGTAAAACTTTATCCAAATCCAACAGAGGGGAAAGCTAAATTAAATGTTGAAGGATTAAACTCTGATGCTGATGTTTTGGTTTATGATATAGTGGGTAGGGTTGTTCAAAAGCATAGGATAAATCAAGGGAATAAGGTGTTGGATATTGATTTATCTGGTTATGCTA
>CAYMDI010000145.1:0-1870 GCA_964389165.1 uncultured Eubacteriales bacterium
CATCAGTTCTTCGCTGACGCCATAAATCGCATTGGCTATAGCATCGAAATTGTACATATGATTCCGCAGTTTGCAGGGGTATTCATTGTTGGCTGAATCATAGGCGATTTCCCTGAGTGGCTGGAAATATTCTGAAAAATCCCGTTCCAGGATTTTCTGGATCGTTTTCAGGGTCTCAGTCATTTTCCCCGTACCTCAGCCGGAGATCATCCAGTTTCTCATAAGGGTCAAGAAGGGCCTGATAGATTTTCTGCAGGCTATCCTCCTCTTTGATATAGTTGTATCCCCCATCTTCCCTCACCCCAAGATAAAAATCACCCTGGAGCCCATAGCTCTTACAATACATTTCAAGCGCTTCAATGAAATAGATGCTGCAGGTACTGATCATGACATGGAGGCCATAGTGGCGCACCAGTTTCAGAAGGATATGGGCATAATCCAGCTGCCAGGCTGGATGGGAAAGGATTTCAGGCTCATCGAGGATCAGAATGCTTCCAGGAGCCAGCCAGCCGTTATTAAAGAGCTTTTTCAGGATCAGGAAAGACTTTATGCCATTTGGCGCTCTGTTTACAGGAACAGCCAGGGTCGGGCTGATCCGCAGATAGAATTCCTTCTCCTCTTCCCGGTACTCCAGGCGGTGTCCATCGATGACCTCATCAATCAGGCCATTGATTTCCCTGGCAATCTCCGGCAGCGTCATCTGGAAATCAGGTTTTTCCTGGATCAGCTTCCTTTTCAGATCATCATAATGGCAGAAACCCAGCTTCCGGGGAACCTTTTCATTGATGGCCAAGGGGCCGTCTACATAGGTTATATCCCCGTGGAAATCAGGCAATGCGGGAAGCTCGACCTGGAGAGGAGCAAAGCGCATGCTCATTCTCAGCTCATCCTCTAAGTACAAGGCGATACTGGTATCTTCAGGGTTGCGGTAAAGCTCAGGATGAAAGGCTTCTTCCTCGATGAGCCTGCTGAGGTCTTTCAGCTCCATATTGAGACCTTGCATTGTTATATATGCGCTTTTGCCGATGAGGCTTTTTCCTGTTGAATTCATCCCTACAAGCACGGTGATATCGTTTAAGTCGATTTCTCCCTTGTTGATGGGGCCGATATTGTTGAGGTTGAAGCGGATATTCATCATGTCCTCCTTAGTGTTTGAAATGCCTCCGGCCCGTAAAGACCATTGACATTCCCAGCTCATTGCAGCGCCTGATGGACGCTTCATCATTCCTGGATCCACCAGGCTGGATGATTGCAGTCACTCCGGACTCTCCTGCTGTCTCTACTGTATCCGGGAAGGGAAAGAAGGCATCAGAGGCCATCACTGCACCCTGAAAATCCTTTCCCTGGTGATTCAGCAATGCGCTTTTCAGAGCGAAGATCCTGGCAGTCTGGCCCCCTGACAGGGCAAGGACCGCCTGATCCCTGACCAGCACAATGGCATTGGACTTCATATTCTTCACGATCCGGTTCGCGAAAAGCAGATCTTCCATTTCCTGAAGGCTTGGCTCTTTTTCCGTTACCACATCCAATACCCTGTGCTCTTCCAGATCACGCTCCTGTATCAGCATTTTGCCATCCAGATCCCGGAGCATCTCTTTCCTGGAAAATGAAAGGCTTGAATACTCCAGGACCCGAAGATTCTCTTTCTTTTTCAGGATTTCCCGGGCTTCCCTTGTATAGGCTGGTGCCAGAATGATTTCCAGGAAGGTCTTGTTCAGCTCTATTGCCGTCTCTCTGTCCACGATGCCTCTGAAAGCCACGATTCCTCCGAAAATGGACAAAGGATCTCCGATGAAGGTTTTCTCATAGGCCTCCAGGGCTGTTGCTCCTATGGCAGCTGAACATAAGGTTCCATGCTTGATGGCGCCAC
>CAYMDI010000146.1:0-1861 GCA_964389165.1 uncultured Eubacteriales bacterium
CCCATGTATTCCATGGGCTTCTCCAAAGCCCTCCGGAGCCGCTCCAGGATTTCCTCTCTGGAACTCCTTCCAGCCTGGGCCAGAACAAGGAACTCATCTCCCCCATAGCGGATCAGGTAATCCCTGTCCCGGATGGAGCGGCGAAAAGCCCCTGCTGCCCATTTCAGGGCCAGATCTCCGGCTTCATGGCCATAGGTATCGTTTACTGCTTTGAAGCGGTCCAGATCCAGAAAGATCACCTGCCAGTCCTCTCCCTTCCGGAAGAGGGCCTCTCCCGACTGGATCAGCTGTTCCAGATAGCGCCTGTTGAAAGCTCCTGTCAGCTTGTCTGTAAAGGCAGCCAGTTCCAGCTCATGCTGGCTTTTCCGGCTGTCCCGGATGCGCTGGAGGAAGAGGCTGGCAAACATCCCGATCATCAGGCAGCTTCCGAAGGCCAGGGAGTTCCGCAGCCCTGTTTCCAGGAGCTCCCCCAGCACCCCCAGGCCCAGGAACCCATAACCCAGGAGGATCCGCACGCTCCCTTCCTCCCGGCGCCGGGCTCCCAGGATTCCCGTCAGCAGGAAGAAGAGCATGGCCAGCAGGATCAGGGGGCGGTAGAGGAAGAGGTAGTAAGCTTCATAAAGGGGGAAGGAGGCCAGAAGAGGGAGAAGGAAGGAAAAGGCCAGCAATCCCTGCCAGGCCCGCCGTTCCCAGGTCCTTCGGGGACCCAGGCCCAGAGAATGATGGAGGAGCCCGAAGAGTGGCAGGAGGAGGAAGCCGCTGAGGTAGAGGATCCGGCTATGGCCTGAAAAGGATAGGTCCGGAAGAATGGAAAGAAGGAGGCGGGAGCCGCTGGCCAGGATGCGGAAGGCTGCGGCCAGGGAGAAGATGCCGAAGGACAGGAGGCCCTTCTCCTCCCGGTAGACCAGGGCCATGGCCAGGAAGAAGGCGCCTAGCCCGGTGAGGCAGAGGATCAGGCTGGTATCCACCAGCTTATGGCTGGCGCTGTACCAGCTGATGGCATGAAGATCTCCCAGGACCACAGGATGGGTAAATCCCCCTTGGCGGTAGGTGCGGTTGGCGATTTCCAGGGTGATCCGCAGGCTCCCTTCCCGGTCTGCCTGGAAGGCTCCCCAGGCTTCCTGCTGCCAGGGCCTGTAGCGGCTGGACTCTCTTCCTGGTTCGCCGTTAGCCAGAATGATGGCATCATTCACCCGAAGGGTATATGCGGTATTGGCCTGCTGCAGGGCGATGCCGTAGAAGCCGTCAGGCTGCAGCCCCCGGACCTCCAGGGTATAGGTGGCTCCCTGGAGCCCCTCCTGCCAGAGATGGGGCACCGGCCGGAGCTTGGGGAGGACCCTTGGGCGGCTGGGGTCGGCCAGGTCCTGGTAGGTGACTTGGGGATAGTAGCGCCACTCCCCTTCCAGGGCATAAAGGGTCCCTGTCCGGAACGGGCTGATCTCCAGGGTTCCCTGCCGGGCCTTCAGGACCTCCCAGCTTTCCTGCGTCAGCAGAAAAGCCCCCATGGAAAGGAGGATGATCCCGCACAGGATCAGATATTTCAGTTTCAGACTCCTCCGCTGTTCCATAAGCCCCCCGGACCATGCTTAAAATCTGATATGGTCATACATCTACTATTATACACTTCCTCCGGCTTTTGGCAAACCAGATTTATTTTTGAGCCAAGGGCATGAAAAAGCCCCAGGACTATTGTCCTGGGGCCTGTCTGGCGCTCCCGAGTGGATTCGAACCACCGACCTCCAGTTTAGGAAACTGCTGCTCTATCCTGCTGAGCTACGGAAGCATCACACCAATGATAGCAGAAATCGCTTTTCATGACAAGAAACAAACAGGCCGTCCCGGACTGGGAAAGCCTGCCATG
>CAYMDI010000147.1:0-1835 GCA_964389165.1 uncultured Eubacteriales bacterium
GATTTCTGGATGCGCCTGGCAGCTCTGGGGGATTTCTCCTACCAGGAGAAGACCACTTCCCTCTTCCGCACCCCGTGGGGGAAGAAGGAAAGGAAGGCCAGGGAGCGCTCCATCAATGAGGCCTATGCCTATATTTCCGGAAAAAACAGCAGCCTCTCCTTTACCATGACTTTTGGTGAAATGCAGGAGGCCTATGTCAATGCCATAGATTTCAGGCATCGGAACAGGCTTCTGGGGCTGCAGTCCAGACATCCCGACCTGCATAAGCTGCTGCAGCGGATCGCAGGCCGCTTTGGAATTTCGTTATAGAAGAAAAGAGAAAATAAACAGTAGGAGGTTGCTATGAAAGGAATCATTCTGGCAGGAGGGATGGGAACCCGTCTGTATCCTGCAACACTAAGCGTATCCAAACAGATCCTCCCCATTTACGACAAACCCATGGTGTATTATCCCATTTCCATGCTGATGCTGGCTGGAATCCGGGATATCCTCATTATCAGCACACCCCGGGATATCGGGCTCTACCAGGAACTGCTGAAGGATGGAAGCGATCTGGGAGTGCGCTTTTCCTATAAGGTCCAGGATCAGCCCAAGGGCATCGCGGAGGCCTTCATTCTGGGAGAAGAGTTCATCGGAGGAGACAGCGTGGCCCTGGTTCTCGGGGACAACCTTTTTTATGGACACGGACTGACGGAAATGCTCCAGCGCTCTGCGAAAATCAAGGAAGGCGCTGTGGTATTCGGATATTATGTAGGGAACCCGGAGGACTTCGGGATCGTCAGCTTTGATGAGACAGGGAAGGTTCTGGACATTGAGGAGAAACCCAAAGAACCCAAGTCCAACTATGCAGTGGTAGGGCTATATTTCTATGACAACAAGGTGGTGGATATCGCTAAAAACATCACGCCTTCTGCCAGGGGAGAACTGGAAATCACTGCAGTGAATAACTGGTATCTGAAGTCCGGGGACCTGAAGGTGGAGCTCCTGGGACGGGGCATGGCCTGGCTGGATACAGGAACCCATAAGAGCATGCTGGAAGCCAGCAATTTCATTGAAGCGATCCAGACCCGGCAGAAGCTTTACATCGCCTGTCTGGAAGAAATCGCCTACAACAATAAGTGGATCACCCCAGAGCAGCTGAAAAAGCTGGGGAACCGTTATAAGTCTACTGAATATGGCAAGTATCTGCTGAAACTGCTGAAATAGGAAGGGGTAAGAGATGAACATTCTAGTGACAGGAGGCGCCGGCTTTATCGGTTCCAACTTCATCCGTCTGATTCTTGGAAAAGGAGAGGGACATAAGATCGTCAATCTGGATCTGCTGACTTATGCCGGGAATCTTGAGAATCTGAAAGAGGTGGAGAAGCATCCGGATTATGTCTTTGTCCGGGGAGATGTGAAGGACAGGGACTTGCTTCAGGAAATCTTCCGCCGCTACGATATCCAGGGAGTCATCAACTTCGCTGCGGAGTCCCATGTGGACCGCAGTATTGAGGATCCTGAAATCTTCCTCACCACCAACGTTTTAGGAACCCAGGCCCTTCTGGATACGGCCAAGTCTTTCTGGAAGAAGTCTGCTGACAAGTACGAAAGGGAATTCCGGGAAGGGGTACGCTTCCTCCAGGTCTCCACAGATGAGGTCTATGGCTCTCTGGGTAAGACAGGGATGTTCACAGAAACAACGAATATCCAGCCCAATAGCCCCTATTCCGCATCCAAGGCTTCTGCTGACCTTCTGGTCAGGGCCTATGGGGAGACCTTTGGCATGCCTGTGAATATTACCCGCTGTTCCAATAACTACGGACCGTTCCAGTTCCCGGAGAAGCTAATCCCTC
>CAYMDI010000148.1:0-1799 GCA_964389165.1 uncultured Eubacteriales bacterium
CGGCTTCTTCAAGATATGCCATAAGGGCATATCGATTGCTATTGAACACCATTCCTGGAGTTAAAAGAGAGCCTGGTTCGACAATCTCATTGCCTGTTGTCAGGAGGGCCACCCGGGGCCTCTTGACAACAGCAACGGTGCTGATTCCCAGGGAGGACAGCATGGCAATGGCGCCAGGAGTCAGTTTTTTTCCCTGAGCGATCACAATATCCCCTGCAGATACATCTTCTCCTACAGAGATGATGTTCTGTCCCGGCTGATGGCTTTCAAAAATCCGGACTTCATCATGCCCCCTGTCTGTGACCTCTTTTTTTGCCACACAGTCACAGAAGGCCGGGACTTCAGCCCCTGTCATAATCTTATAGGCAGCAGCGGGAAGATGGCTGATGGGATCTCCGGCTTTGATCACGCCCCTTACCGGGAGGATACAAGGAGCTTCGGGGCTTGCTCCTGCTGTATCTATACTGTTCAGGCAATATCCGTCAAAGGGGGATTTTCTGAAATTAGGCATCGGGAGGGGAGCCTTGATTTCTGCAGCGGTAATCCTTCCAAGAGAAGAAGCCAGGGGAATCTCTTCAGAAGCTGTGGGAGCGGCTGACTGTAAGAGAATTTCCCTGGCTATAGCCAGCGGGATGAAGATATTGTCTTTATTTCCGGGCATATTCATGAGCTTAATTATATCTTTCTAAGGGGTATAAATCAACGAATGGCAGCATGTAAACTCTTTCAGATCAGGCTCTGCTTCCTGGCTTGACCACGGGAACCCCATCCTTGCACAGAGGGCAGGCATCCGCTTCCCAGGATTCTACATTCATGGAAAGGCATGCTTCCAGCCTGGCTCCCAGATCGATTTTCCCACCAGTACGGTCTACCAGCAAGGCGATGCCAGCCACTTCTCCCCCGGCTTCTCTTACGATATCGACAACTTCCAGGACGCTTCCTCCCGTCGTCACCACATCCTCAACTACCAGGACGCGCTGACCTGGTTCGATGGCGAAATTCCGGCGCAGGGTCATTTTCCCTTCCACCCGCTCAGTGACTAAAGAGGGCACTCCCAGCTGCCTTGCCATTTCATAGGAAATGACAATTCCACCCATGGCTGGTCCGATTACCAGATCGACCTTCTCCTCACGGAAGCTTTCAGCAAGGTGGCTGCAGAGGGCTTCTGTATACTTCGGTTCCATGAGGACTCTCGCACACTGGATATAGCGGTTGCTATGACGTCCGGAGGTCAGTCTGAAATGCCCCTCCAGCAGCGCTCCTGATTTCACAAAAATCTCTTTGATTTCACTCTCGCTCAGTCTCATCTTACCCTTCCTCTCCTTCTCTTTCCATTTCTGCCACAATACTTCTGGCTGCTTCCCGCACATCAGGCGCCTTGGTGATCGGCCGGCCTACAACGATATATGTAGAGCCTCCGGCTATGGCCTTGCCAGGGGTTGTAATCCGCTTCTGATCCCCAACATCCCCACCAGCCGGGCGCACACCCGGAGTCACTGTAATGAAATCATTTCCACAGGTATTACGGATGATGCCCGCTTCCAGGGGGGAGCAGACAACCCCGTCCAGCCCGGCCTTCTGAGCCAGTTGTCCCAGTTCTCCCACCATTTCCCTTGCGCTTCTGGGATATCCGATTTGCTGAACCTCCTCATCCCCCAGGGAAGTAAGGATGGTTACAGCAATCAGCAGGGGCGGTTCCAGGCCTTCCTCTTTCGCCGTCTTCAGGCTGGTCTCCTTCGCCAGGCGCATCATCTCCAGCCCCCCCTGACTGTGGACATTCATCATATCCACCCCGACTT
>CAYMDI010000149.1:0-1788 GCA_964389165.1 uncultured Eubacteriales bacterium
TGATAGGAGAAAGGCAGTAAAGTGAAGAAAATCGCAATAGTATTTTTTAACATTGCCTGCATCATCAGTGGCATGGTTGGAATATGGCATTTCTTTGTACCGTATTTCTTTCAATGGTACTCCTATATACCAGATGCCCCGATTGAAATATATCAATCCATAAACTACATCAACTTTTGCTTTTCCTTCCTATTAACTGGGATCAGCATCTTGCTGCTCCTCGTTCAAAAGAAATTATTTGCTGACTGGAAGGAGTTAAAGATATTTTATGTCTTCTTTGTTCTTGTATGGTTATCAAGAGTCATCATTCAAATCATCTGGCCTTGGCCCTCAAGTTTACAAATATGGTTACTCCTTGCCTTTACCATGGAGTTCATATTCACCTTGATTCCCATGATATACCTTCTTAAGGATACACAGATAAAGAGCAAAGAGTAATGGAATCAGCTCCAATGGATCCCTGAGGGGATCGGAGGAACCGGCAGGTTGAAATGCGCTATGGCTGTCATTGGAAAATCCAGCTGACCCAGGGTCAGAAAGAGGAGAAAGAGGGAGGTCTGATGGCTCTGGGAAGCAGGGTGCGGACGGGCCTGCTAAAGAGGAGGGAGGGACGAGTTTGAACATTCAGATTTTCGGCAAACCGAAATGCTTTGATACGAAGAAGGCGGAGCGCTACTTCAAAGAGCGGGGCATCAGGTATCAGCTCATCAACATCCTGGATAAGGGCATGAGCAAGGGGGAATTCCGGAGCGTCAGTCAGGCCCTGGGGGGAGCCAGAAGCCTTCTGGACCAGAATGCCAGGGACAAGGACCTCCTGGCCCTTATCGCCCATCTTATGGACGAGGCTATCGAGGAGAAGATCCTGGAAAACCAGCACCTGATCCGGACCCCCATCGTCCGGGAGGGGAAGAGAGCCACCGTAGGCTATGAGCCGGAGGTATGGAAGAAGTGGGAAGCAGGGAGCTAAAGCCTATATATGCCTGAAGGAAAAGGCAGAGAGGAAGGCTGTCTCTGCCATGGCACCCAGACCCAGGGGAATGACTGCACCTTGTTCTTCGGCCCCTGCTCTATGCAAGCCAGAGATACAGAAAGGAGATTGCCATGAGCTACCTGATGCAGATCATCGAAACAGAGGCCCAGCCTTTCTTATCCGTAAAGGCCACCACATCCTTAAGCAAAATGCCGGAACTGCTGGGCAGGGTATTCGGGGAGATTGTCCGACATATCCTGTCTCAGGGGGAAGAGCCCCTTGGCCCGGCTTTCATCGCCTATTATGGTGTAGACAAGATGGACATGGAGAACCTGATTGTGGAAATCGGCTTCCCCGTAGCCAGGGAGCTTCCCGGGAAGGGAGAGATCCAGCCCCGGCAGATCCCCCCGGGAAGGAAGGCCATGGGCTACCATAAGGGCGCCTATGGGGAAATCAGCACTGTCTATGAGAAACTGAAGTCCTTCATCCAAGAAAAAGGCTATGAAGGGACAGGGGTGGTCTATGAGCACTACTTCAACGCCCCGGAGCAGATTCCCGAAAGCGAACTCCTCACAAAAGTGGAATTCCTCCTGAAATAGGGGAGGAGAAGTGACACGATGTCAGAAAGTGCAGGGGGTGAGGTCATGAAGGGTATGCAGGATAAGCTCATAGCACCTTGCGGCATGAACTGCGCCCTATGCTTGGCCTACCAGTTCAGGGAAAAGGACCTGAACAGGAAGGGCTTCCATAAATCCTACTGTCCCGGATGCATCCCCAGGGGACAGAACTGCACCCATATGGGGGATGCGTGTGCGCTG
>CAYMDI010000150.1:0-1759 GCA_964389165.1 uncultured Eubacteriales bacterium
TAGGTTCTTTTCTTATGTTTGCAGGTCGTTTGGAGTTAATTACAGTGTTTGTTCTCTTTATGCCATCGTTCTGGAAGAGGAGATAATTTTCTTTATTGTATCTTTGCCAAATGTGTTACGAAGTTAAAATTCAATTGAAGTGAATTTGATGATTAAGCAGCGGTATATAACTCTTTTGAGGGTAATTGGGATTTTGCTCATTCTTGAGGCTGGGTTTATGCTCTTGAGTTTGGGCGTTGCCATTGCCTATGGGGGAAATGATATACTGCCTTTGAGCTTAAGCACAGGGATTACCATGATGGTGGGACTGACTTTGAGGTTTTTCAAACGAAGGCAAAGGATTACCCACATTGACCCTAAGCTTGGTTTTATGATTGTTGCAATGATATGGCTCGTAATGTCTGTCTTTGGAGCTCTCCCCTACTTTTTGGGAGGCTACACCCAATCGTATTTTGATGCCTTCTTTGAATCAATGAGCGGCTTTTCAACAACTTCAGCTACCATTATAACTAATTTGGAAGCCCTTCCCAATGGCATTCTCTTCTGGAGGAGCTTGACCAACTGGATTGGGGGCGTTGGGATAGTTGTGATAGTTATATCTTTTATTCCGTTTTTTGGTGGTGGGGGGATGTCTCTGTTTGCTGCTGAGGTGACTGGTCCCAATAAGGGGAAACTTTCGCCTCATATTAAGACGACTGGGAAAATTATTGTGGCAATTTATGTTTCTCTGACTCTGATTGCGGCTCTTTGCCTATGGATTGGAGGGATGACGCCTTTTGACGCAGTGTGCCACGCCTTTGCTACATTGAGCTCAGGGGGCTTCTCAACAAAAAATACCTCCATCTCGCTTTACTCCCCTCTTATACAATATATTTTAATCGTATTTATGATTCCTTCAGGTATCAACTTCCCAATAATGTATTACGCCATAAAGGGACGATTCAGAAAGATAGTTATAAATGAGGAGTTTAAAGTTTATATATACGCCATTTTGGTGGCAACAGGGGTAATCTTTCTACTAACCTACGACACTTCTCTGGGCTTGGAGGCAAGCTTCCGTCATTCTCTCTTCCAGACAGTAAGCATAATCACCTCTGCAGGTTTCATAAGCTACGACTACGCTCTTTGGGGCACCTCTGCATCGCTAATACTCTTACTCCTAATGTTTTCAGGTGCCATGAGCGGCTCAACAACTGGAGGCTTAAAGATAATAAGGATAATTATATTGTTTAAAAACGCCAAGCAAATCATAAAGAGGAGCTTCCACAAACGAGCAGTCCTCCCCATAAAGTTCGAAAAGCAAATTGTGGAGCCAAGAGTGGTTCACAACGTATTGATAGTCTTCCTTTTGTTTATTATAACCTTCGTTGTGGCAGTATTGGCTTTGATTGGAATGGGCTTGGACTTGGAGGAGGCAGCAGGAGCCAGCGTTTCGTGTTTGAGCAATATGGGGACAGGATTTGGAGACATCGGTGCCTTTGGCGATTACTCCACCATACCAAATTCAGCCAAAGCAATATTTATTTCCCTTATGTACTTAGGTCGTTTGGAGTTGGTTACCGTTTTGGTACTCTTCATGCCATCATTCTGGAAGAGCAGTTTCTGATAATAGTAAGGAGTTTAAAGACTTTAAGGAGGTTATGGAACTTAAGGAGATTAAAGACCTTAGGGAGTTTAAGGAGTTTAAGGATAATATAACTCCATCTCCTTAAAGTCCTTAGGCTCCTTAAAGTCCTTAGAGTCCTTTTCCTTAAAATTA
>CAYMDI010000151.1:0-1703 GCA_964389165.1 uncultured Eubacteriales bacterium
GCTGCAGGTCCCCTTCAATATCCTTAAGGAACTGGTCAGTCCGCTCCTGGATCATCACTTCAGGAATCTCAACCTCGATTTTTTCAATGGCAAGATCAAGGGCCTGGGTTCTAAGGGCATTATCAGCCTGTTGCTGCTTCTGTCCCGTCAGGCTGGCCCGGATGTCGCTCCGAAGCTCTTCAAGGGTATCGAAATCGCTGACTTCTTTCGCAAAGTCGTCATTCAGTTCAGATAGCTTCTTAACCCGGACTTCGTGAGCCAGGACCTTAAAGAGGGTCTCTTTCCCCTTGAGATCTTCAGCATGGTAATTTTCAGGGAAGGTGACCTTCACTTCACGCTCTTCCCCGGCTTTCACACCAACCAGCTGCTCTTCGAAGCCGGGAATGAAGGACTGGGAGCCAAGCTCCAGAGGATACTGTTCCCCGGCACCGCCCTGGAAAGGCTCTCCTTCAAGGTAGCCTGTGAAATCGATGACGACAGTGTCACCATGGGCAGCGGCTTCTTCAGAAGTCTCAACTTTAGCCGTCTTGGTACGCATGGCTTCCAGCTCGTTCTCTACATAGGTCTCATCCAGATCCACAAGACGGCGTTCAAGCTTCAGACCAGCATAATCCCCAAGGACTCCTGTGGGCACAACAGGAATCGCAACCTTGAAGGAAGCTCCCTTTGCTTTGTCAAAGTCCAGAATTTCGATGGAAGGACGATCAATGGGTTCAAGCTGGAATTCTTCCAGTGCGGATGCATAGGCCTCAGGGAGAAGGAGATCAACAGCTTCCTCCACGATATTCCCTTCGCCCACGTACTGCTGGAGGATTGCTGCAGGGACTTTACCCTTCCGGAATCCGGGTACGCTGACCTTCTTGCTTACGTTCTGTGAGGCCTGCTGATAGGCTTTTTCTACAGCCTCTTTATCCACGGTGATTTCTACTGTTACGATGTTCTTTTCTCTTCCTGCAAGTTTGTTTGACATCTTCTTTCTCCCTTCATTTCCTGATTTTTAATTATACAATAAATTGCGGGGTTGAACAACTTAAAACAGAAAATACCTCAGAGTTAACCTCCGAGGTATCTGTTCTGGAGCGGAAGACGGGATTCGAACCCGCGACCCCCTCCTTGGCAAGGAGATACTCTACCACTGAGCCACTTCCGCGCCCTGGTGCGGATGAAGGGACTTGAACCCCCACGGTGTTACCCACTAGAGCCTAAATCTAGCGCGTCTGCCAATTCCGCCACATCCGCAAGTTTGGTGATCCATCCGCGACTCGAACGCGGGACACCCTGATTAAAAGTCAGGTGCTCTACCGACTGAGCTAATGGATCGTATGGGGTGGATGATGGGATTTGAACCCACGACTTCTAGTGCCACAAACTAGCGCTCTACCGCTGAACTACACCCACCATGTCTTCTGCCAGACGCAAAAATAATTATATACAATAAGCAAAGATAATTCAAGATGTATTCGTCAAATACTTTGCCATTGTATATAATTATCTTGCGAAAGACCTAAAGAGGTCTGAATTGCTCTTTCCCGGCCCCACAGATCGGGCAGACATAATCCTCCGGCTGCTCAGGAAATGGCTTCCCTTCCTGACTGGGGTCATAAACCCAGCCGCAGACGTCGCATATATGGCGGCCATCCTGTCCGCCTGGCCCTTTCTCTGTCTGGACTTCCTGCGCAAGGGTACCCCCTTCTTTGAGGATC
>CAYMDI010000152.1:0-1696 GCA_964389165.1 uncultured Eubacteriales bacterium
TAAAAAACATATAGAAAAGGGATAGGTCAAAATGATTTATCCCTTTTTTTGTATTCGGTAAATGTTACATTTTGTCCGAATCAGGATTTTCAGAATTTGTAGATTCTTGCTAAGGCAAGCGGCAAGCCGATGATTCTTGATTGTTTTATGTGGAAATCCTTATCAATCCTTTAATTCTGTATTATCGGCTTGCCGCTTGCCTTAGTAAGAATCCTGATTCTGATAAATAAAATAAACCCTTAAACATTATTGGGCACTCACAAGGCATGCCTCTACACTCCTAAAATTTTTTTAAGATAAATGGTTAATGAAAACTTTTTTGTTATTAAATTTGCAAAAAGAATCTAATCTCAAAACAAATTTTTTATGATAAGTTTTACTGCTGCTATTGTTCTCTTAATTCTTGGTTATGTTCTATATGGTGCCTTTGTAGAAAAGGTCTTCGGAGCAAATAATGAAATAAAAACTCCTGCAATAGCAAATCCTGATGGGGTTGATTATGTTCCTATGTCATGGTGGAGGATTTTCTTAATTCAGTTTCTTAATATTGCTGGCTTAGGACCAATCTTTGGAGCAATTATGGGGATTATGTATGGTCCTGCTGCATTTCTTTGGATAGTTTTTGGTTCTATATTTGGAGGAGCTGTACATGACTATATCTCTGGTATGATTTCAATTCGCCAAAATGGAGCTTCTTTACCGGAAGTTGTGGGCTCGCAATTAGGTATTGGGGTAAAACAGTTTGTAAGAGTATATTCTGTACTTTTATTAGTGTTGGTAGGTGCAGTATTTGTATCAGGTCCTGCAGGAATACTTAATAGCATATTCTCGAATATCTCAATTCTTTGGTGGTCGGTAATTGTATTTGTTTATTATCTATTTGCAACACTTTTACCTATTGATAAATTAATAGGTAGATTTTATCCCTTCTTTGGATTCTGCTTATTCTTTATGGCAGCAGGTATTCTTATTGCCATTTATGCTAATGCAGCTCCTATCCCAGAGATTTGGAGTGGAATAGCTAATCAAGAGCCTAAAGGCTTACCAATATTTCCAATGATGTTTATCTCCATTGCTTGTGGAGCAATATCAGGTTTTCATGCAACACAATCTCCACTTATGGCTCGTTGTGTTAAAAATGAGAAAATAGGTAGAAGAGTATTCTATGGAGCAATGATTGCCGAAGGTATAATTGCTTTGATTTGGGCAGCAGCAGGTAGTAGTTTTTATGGCTCAATTCAAGGAATTCAAGAATATGTTGCAACCCTTCCACCCACTGCCAACAAAGCAGCAATAGTTGTTAAAGCAATATCTGATAATTGGCTTGGAGTGTTTGGTGGATTTGTAGCAATGCTTGGAGTTGTTGCAGCACCACTAACCTCTGGCGATACAGCTCTACGTTCTGCAAGACTAACCATTGCTGACTTTCTTAAATTTGACCAAAAACCAATTAAGAATCGTTTAATGATATCAATACCAATATTTATTGCTACTTTTATCCTGTTACAAATCAATTTTGATATACTTTGGCGCTATTTTGCTTGGGGCAATCAAACCCTATCAGTCTTTACACTATGGGCATGTACAGTATATCTAAGAAAAGAGAAGAGGAATTACTTTATAACCCTAATCCCAGCAATGTTTATGACCTGCGTATGCACAACCTATATATTCTACGCCCCAGAAGGATTACACT
>CAYMDI010000153.1:0-1647 GCA_964389165.1 uncultured Eubacteriales bacterium
GTATTGATTAACTACCGCTTATGATGACATCTTTCACAAACAGGGAGGGAGCTCCCAAAGTGGTTTCAAAGCGGAAGTCCCGGCCGATTCCCTCCAGATTGCTGAAAAGCTCTTTCAGATTCCCTGAAACTGTAACCCCTCGGAAGGATCCTCGGATCCTTCCGTTTTCTACAAGAAGGCCGCTGGCGCCAAGGGAAAACTCCCCAGTTACCGGATTAGCCATATGCAGGCCCATCAGATCCCGGATAATCAGCCCTTTGGTCATCACAGAAAGCATATCCTTCCTGCTTACCTGGCCCCGGGGGATATACAGGCTGTTCCTTCCGACCCCCGGCAGGCTGGCAAAGGAGCGGCTGCTGTTCCCAGTAGTCTCCCTCCCTGCCTTGGCGGCCATGGAGAGGTTGTACAGGCCTCCCAGAAAGACCCCGTCCTGAATCACCTTGTTTCTGCGTACCACAGTGCCATCCCCATCAAAAGCCTTGGCCCCCAGAACCCCTTCCATGGTACCGTCATCGATGATCTGGAGTTTTTCTGAGAGGACCCGCTCCCCTTCTTTCCCTGTAAAGAGGCTTTTCCCCTTATAAAGGTTCTCCCCGCTGAAGGAATGGGCCAGAAGGCCCAGAAGGCTGGCTGCCACCTCTCTATGAAAAATGACCGGATACTTCCCTGTCGTTACAGATCCGGCACCCAGCATCTCCCTTGCCCGGCTGTATGCCTCATTTCCAAGCTTCCTCTTCAGTAGCTTGTCCAGGCTTCTGGTGTAAAGGTAACTGTATCCGGTTTCGCTGATGCCTTTCTTCTGAATGGCCAGGGAGACGGAAGCCCCGCACCAGGCCCCGGATTCTTCTTTATCCAGACCCCGGTTATTGATGATCCGATGGAGATAATGCTCCTCTGAATAGCTGATCCCCTCCAGGACCACATCCCTGCGGACCGCCTGCTCTTCCAGCCTCTGGAGGAAATGGGTCTTCAGCTCTTCCGGTGCAGCTTCCATGGCAGCGTCCTCACCGGGAGATTGAGCCCCCCTGTATTCCCCCGCTTCCCCAAGAGTGAGGTGCGGGTTCTCATCCAGATAGGGCGCCATCTCATAAGCCTCTTCCACAGCCTTCTCCAGACTTCCTTCTTCCAGGCTTGTCCGGAATACCAGGGCTTCCTTCTGTCCCCGGAGGACCCGGATTCCTACACCGATGGAAGCGGCATCTTCGCTCTTTTCAAGTTGGCCTTTCCGGAGTTCCAGATTCTTGGACCGGCTCTTTTCAATATATATTTCCACATCCCTGGCACCAAGCTTCAACCCATGGCCCAGAGCTTCCTTCAGGATTTTATCTTCATTTTTCATCGGGTACCTCCAACAATCAGGGATGGAATCCGCAAGGTAGGCTGTCCGTCGGCTACCGGCACGCCTTGGCCATCCTTGCCGCAGGTACCGAGAGAATAGCCGAAATCCGACCCTACCGCATCAATCTTCCGCAGGACTTCAGGTCCGTTGCCGATGAGGGTGGCTCCCCGGACCTGGGGGCCTGGACGACCGTTATGGATGAGATAGCCTTCGCTGACCTCAAAGACAAAGTCACCTGTAGCAGTATTCACCTGTCCGCCACCCATTTTTTTCACAAGCAGGCCTTCCTTCACGGAAGAGAGGATCTC
>CAYMDI010000154.1:0-1525 GCA_964389165.1 uncultured Eubacteriales bacterium
CCGGTCCACTTTCATGACGGGGAATTCCAGGCTTCTGGCATCATAGGGGCAGATGTGTACGCACATATTGCACTTGATGCAGGTTTCCTTTTCAAAGCGGAACTGGATTTTAGCATCAGATTCCACATCCTTTTCCTGCTCCCCTTTGGTAGGCTCATTGGCTTCCATTGTGAAGTTGGGTATTGCCAGGCCCCGGACCTGGGATGCCCTGCTATAGCCAAGCTCATGAAGCTTCTTCTTCATGTCCGATACCAGACGGCTGATGAATTCCACCCCTTTAATGATGGCGATGGAGCAGATCCCTACCCCTGTACAGCCGGCCATCATGTATTCGATGGCATCTTCGGCCTTGGTGACCCCGCCGATTCCGTAGCTTTCAAGATCCGGGAATTTCCTCATGATATCATAGTTGATACGCATGGAGATGGGACGGATCGCCCCTCCGGAAAGCCATCCATAGCCCCCTTCGGAGCCCATGGCCGGCTTCTCGCTGTAAATATCAATAGCCATGACTGGTCCTACAGAGTCGATAGCGCCGATCAGGACCTTCTTTCCGAAGCGCTTCCCGATGGCCAGGCAGTCTTCTGCGCATTTCACAGGATCCTTCCAGGCCGGATAGTTGCTGGAGAGCTTGCAGATTACAGGGATATTCACCCGTTCCAGGGTGGCTTCCAGCATAGGCAGCATATCCGTCTCGCTATAGGAGACCAATTCGATAAAATCTGCTCCTGCAGCCTCTGCTCTGGCGACCAGGGCCTCGGCTTCCGGCAGGGTATGCCCCACACTGGCAATAACCACAGCACCTGCAGCCTTTGTCATGGGAATCTCCCGTTCAAACCAGAGGTCTGCATCAGAGTCTGCCCATTTTTCGCTGTTTACCAGAGAGTCCTTATTCATAATAGCGATATGGGGAACGGGATTCAGGGCTCGCTCCAGTCGGATGGTCTTGGTGACCACAGCCCCGGCTCCCGCCTGATGGGCTTTGATCATCCCTTCTGCCGCATAGCTCAGTGGCCCCGAGGACAGGATATAT
Source organism: uncultured Eubacteriales bacterium (assembly GCA_964389165.1). GTDB lineage: Bacteria > Bacillota > TC1 > TC1 > TC1 > CAYMDI01. Next base: position 1,034 of record CAYMDI010000154.1, read on the forward strand.
GGGCTTTGCAGCCTGATTCCTGCCATTTCGATGGATACGTCAACTGTTTCCCATTCTTTACTCATTATCTGCACCGTCCTTTGCATATTTTCCGTCCCTTACATCCTCAACAGCCTGAATGATCTGTTCATAGCCTGTGCATCTGCATAGGTTTCCTGAAATGCCTTCCTGAATCTCTTCCCGGGTAGGGTTGGGGTTGCGCTCCAGGAGGTTTACACTGCTGAGGATAAAGCCTGGGGTGCAGAACCCGCATTGGAGTGCCGTATTATCCACATAAGACTGCTGCATGGGGTGGACCTTTCCTCCTTTGCTTAAGAATTCAATGGTGGTCACTGTCCTGCCTTCCATGGCTGCAGCCGGAGTCACACAGCTGTTTGCAGTCTTCCCGTCGATGATGACGGTGCAGGCCCCGCATTCTCCAACCGCGCAGCCTTCCTTTGTTCCGATCAGCCCCAGCTGATCCCTGAGGACGTCCAGGAGGCGGTCATCATG
>CAYMDI010000155.1:0-1518 GCA_964389165.1 uncultured Eubacteriales bacterium
ATATATCGCCAGTATTTTTTGGAAGTGGCATAATGTAGTTGAAGTGAGTGAAAGCTATTTTCTTTCCTTCATCTCTTAGTTCTTCAACTGCAAGTTTCAATGCTCCTTCTGTTCCGCCCCAACCAACTACCAATAGGTCTGCATCTTCATCTCCCATAACTTTTTGATCAGGAAGTCTGTCAGCAACTTTTTGAACCTTTTGTGCTCTGTTGTTAACCATTAATTGGTGGTTAGCGTTGTCAGTTGAAACACTTCCCTTACCATCTAATTTTTCCAATCCTCCAATTCTATGACGCAATCCTTCCATTCCTGGAATTGCCCACTCTCTAACAAGTGTTTCTGGATTACGTTTGTATGGCATATAGGTTGTGTCGTTAGGTGTTGCAAAAGGTGGATTGATTGTTGGAAGTTCTGACATTTTTGGGATGCGGAATAGTTGAGAACCATTTCCCAAATAACCATCTGTTAAAAGAATTGTTGGAGTCATGTGTTCCAATGAAAGTCTTGCTGCTTCAAATGCGTAGTAGAAACTATTTGCTGAAGATGATGCTGCAATAACAATGCAAGGCGCTTCTCCATTTCTTCCAAACAAAGCTTGGTAAAGGTCAGATTGTTCTGTTTTTGTTGGCAATCCTGTTGAAGGACCTCCTCTTTGAACATCAACAATAATTAGAGGAAGTTCGGTCATAACTGCTAATCCAATTGCTTCGCTCTTCAATGAAAGACCTGGACCAGAAGTTGTAGTACAAGCCATAGCTCCAGCAAAAGAAGCTCCAATTGCAGAACAAATTCCTGCTATTTCGTCTTCTGCTTGAAATACTCTTGCTCCAAGTGATTTATGTTTTGCTAATTCAATCAAAATATCTGTTGCAGGAGTGATAGGATAAGAACCTAAGAATAGAGGAAGGTTCGCCTTTTCTGCTGCAGCAAGCAATCCCCACGCAGTTGCAATGTTTCCTGTGATATTTCTGTATTTGCCTTTTGGCATTTGAGCATGTCCTACAACTGCTCTTTCGGCTTGAATAACATCTGTGTTTTCACAGAAGTTATATCCTGCTCTAACAACTGCTTTGTTGGCTGCAATAACATCTGGACTCTTTTTAAATTTCTTATCTAAATATGCATCGGTATGAGTTAAGTCTTTACTGAAAATATAGAAAATCATACCCAATGCAAACATGTTTCTTGAACGCTCTGATGAACGTTTGTCTGTAAAAATATCTTTAACAGCTTCAACGGTCATTGCAGTCATTGGGGCTTTAACCAAAATATAGCTTGACAGTGAATCATCTTCCAATGGATTGTTTGTATATCCAGCCTTTTGGATAGCGTCATCGGTGAATGTGTCAATATCTACTATAATTATTCCTCCTTTTTTTGCCCATTTAAGGTTAGATTTTAAAGAAGCAGGATTCATTGCAACCAAAACATCGCAATTATCTCCTGAACTATAAATTCTTTTTCCTATTTGAACTTGAAAACCAGAAACTCCAGCAATTGTGTTGTGAGGAGCTCTAA